>NZ_LBMX01000054.1:0-130677 GCF_001010885.1 Clostridium sp. C8
CATTTAAATAAAACAGAGCCTAAATAAAAAATATGAGGGGGAAAAACAATGAGCTTTATGACAAAATTAGAAAGTAGCATGGAAAGAATACTTGTTCCAATTGCAACAAAGTTAAATGCACAAAGACATATTGTTGCTATTAGGGATGCATTTATCTTAACCTTCCCAATTACAATGGCAGGGGCGTTAATGGTATTAATAAACAATGTTTTACTTCATCCAGATGGATTTGTAGCTAAACTTATTCATTTAGGAGATTTAATACCTAATTTAGCAGACTATCAAGCTATATTTGCACCAGTATTAAATGGATCTTTAAACATTTTAGCAATTTTTATAGCATTTTTAATAGCAAGGAATCTTGCGAGAGCTTTAGGTGCAGATGACTTATTAACTGGACTTACTTCAGTGTCAGTATTCTTTATAATGTACCCATCAGCAGTTGATGGAAACCTTACAACTCAATATATGGGACCTCAAGGTCTATTTGTTGCAATAATAGTTGGATTATTAGTAGGTGAATTTTTATCAAGACTTTCTAAATCTCCTAAACTTGAAATTAAGATGCCAGAACAAGTGCCTCCAGCAGTTTCTAGAACATTTAAAATATTATTACCAATAATGATAGTAACAGTTGGTTTCTCAGTTCTTAACTTTATATTAAGTAAAGTTACAAATGGTGGTGGAATTCACACTATGATTTATAATGCATTACAAGCACCATTAACTAAACTTGGAGATAATATTTTCTCAGTAGTAATTATGGTTTTAGTATCAAATTTATTATGGATAATGGGTATACATGGACCTAATACTATTGCAGCAGTAAGAGAAACTATGTTTGCAGAACCAAATGCAGCTAACCTAGCATTTGCACAAGCAAATGGAACAGCATGGGGTGCACCATACCCAACAACTTGGGTTTTAACTGATGCTTTTGCTAACTATGGTGGTTCAGGTATGACACTTGGATTACTTATAGCAATATTCATATTCTCTAAAGCAAAGGATCAAAGAGATATTGCTAAACTATCTATAGGACCTGGATTATTCAATATTAATGAATCAGTAATATTCGGTTTACCAATAGTTCTAAATCCAATATATATAATACCTTTTTTAATAGTACCTATAGTAAATGTTCTTATAGGATATGGTGCAATAATGCTTAAGATTATTCCACCAATAGCTTATGGAGCTGTTTGGACTACTCCAGGACCACTTATACCTTTCGTAGGAACTGGTGGAGAAATTATGGAACTTGTTGTAGGTATTGTGTGTTTAGCAGTCAGTGTATTAATTTATGCTCCTTTCGTTATAGCATCTAATAAGGCAGCAGCAAAATCACAAGAAGAAGGATTAAATGCAGATACAGAAACTATGTAATAAATAAGATAGATAGGAGAATAATTATGAATGAACTAGAATTAGTTGCTTTTGAAATTATAAGCAACGTAGGTATGGCTAAATCTTTGGCAATAGAAGCAATAAGAGATGCTAGAAATAATGATTATGATGAAGCAAACAAAAAAATAGAAGAAGCTAAAGGATTTTTATTAGAAGGGCATCATGCACATTCTGGATTGATTCATAAGGAAGCTAATGGTGAAAAGCTTGAGTTTTCTTTGATAATAATGCATGCTGAAGATCAATTGATCAGTGCAGAAACTATAAAAGACTTAGCTATAGAGCTTATAGAAATGAATAAAGCAATCAATAGTAAGTAAATAAATATGTGTATAAAATAAACAATAGCAAGTGAATAAATATGCATATAAAATAAACAATAGAGGTAGCTAAATGAAATAATTTAGACTACCTCTATATTTTTTTATAGATAAAACTATACAAAATAGATATATATAATAAGTAAAGAAGTTTAAATATATGTATATGTAAGTAAAATTAAAAGTTATGCATAAGGATTTTATAAATACTACTAATATGATATAATTTTGTTAAAAAGTATAGAAATGGAGAGTGTCCTATAATGCCAATCATTAGATTTAAAGCAGTAGAAGCTAAAAAAGTTTGTGATATAAGTAAGAATCTAGTAGACGATCTTCAGGAATTAATCAAATGCCCAAGAGAGTATTTTAATTTAACAGTTGATCAATCTTTATATGTAAGAGATGGTAAATTTGTTGATGGTGAAGCAATAGTTGAAATTTCTTGGTTTGATAGAGGACAAGAAATTCAAGATAAAGCGGCAAAGATAATCACCAATTATGTTAACTCAATAGGATATTCTAATGTAGATGTTATCTTTTTTAAGTTAGAAGAAAATAGATACTATGAAAATGGTGAGCATTTTTAATGAAACTATAATTATTAAAGATAAAACAAGGTAGGATGTTACGATATCTTACCTTGTTTTATTATGAATAATATTTATCACATCTAGTATTATTTAAACTTAATTTGATAAAAATAGTATAAAGTCAATTAAGTAGGAGTGATAAAATGAAATTTAAAAGAAAAAGTATAGCTATTGTTTTTATATTAGTTTTATTAATATTAAATTTTAGCTCTAATTACTTTGCAATGCAATTAGGAGATGAAGTAAAAATATCAACAGGAGATTATTATGTTGGAGAAATAGAATATGAAAATTTTATTATTAAAGCAAAAATGATAAGAGCATTGGAAACTGAAGAAATAGGTTATTGTTTAGAAATTGAAAAATTATATCCAAGTGGAGAGATCTTTAAAGGTATAGGCTATGCCACTGATGGATTAGCTGGGATAATATCTGAAGGTTATCCTAATAAAAGTTATGGAGAAATAGGGTTATCTTCAGAAGAGGAAGCATATTTTGCAACACAAATTGCAATATGGAGCTATGTTGAAGGATATGATATAAATGGATTTAAAGGAAACAATAGAGTTGTCGAAGCAATAAAAAAGATATATAATCAAGGAATAAGTAAAAATTCAGAAGAATATAATAATCAATATAAAATATATAATTATAATGATGAAGTACAGGATATAGCATTAATTAAAAATTATAGAAGTGAAATTATAGAAGAAAACTCAAGTAAGTTAACTCAAGAAAATTCAAGTGCATTGGATGAAAATCAACAAAGCATTATTTATGGAAAGTAATAAATACATATTTTACTGGGGGAATTATGTGGGAGTATATAAATTTTATAGATTTAAGAATTTTAGAAATTATTAGAACATATTTTTCTAGCTCTTTTATGGACAGTATAATGGTATTAATAACTAAGCTAGGAGATAGAGGATTAATCTGGATTATAATATCAGTAATATTACTAGTAAGTAAAAAATATAAAAGAATAGGAATAACAATGATAGTTGCTCTATTATTAACAAGTATCATTGGAGAAGGTATAATAAAGAATATAATACAAAGACCAAGAGTGTTTAATTCCATAAATGATATAGAGCTTATAATTAAAGCTCCATCATCCTATTCTTTTCCTTCTGGGCATACTGCATCTTCATTTGCAGCAGCTATGGTACTTGGGTATTATATAAAAGAATATAAGTATTTATTTTACTTTTTAGCTTTTCTTGTGGCATTTTCAAGATTATACTTATGGGTACATTATCCATCAGATATAGTTGGTGGAATGATATTTGGAATTATATGTGGGTATATAGCTATTAAAATAATAAACAATATAGTAACAAAGAAAAATTCATAAAAAAAGCTTGTTGAAGAATAGAAGTTTTCAGCAAGCTTTTTTTAATTTAATATTGTTTATATAAAGAATTATTAAAATTTTAGTTCTACACTATCTAATATATAAGTATAAATTCATAAAAAAGTGAAAAAATAAAAATATAGATTACGCTATAAGGAGGTGTATTTTATGGAGGATGATAAAATTCAAAGAAAAATGAAAAAGCTATATAGACATGTTAAATCAGGTAGATTAACTGAAGAAATAGCAGATGAAATATCTGAGATAATGGAACATGTAGAAAATATGGGAGAAGATGCAAAAAGAAATATTTCAGGTATCGTAAATGATATGAAGAGAGCTATGAAAAAAATGAAATAATAAATCAACTAAAAAGCTTAAATTAAAAAAAGCTTTTTAGTTGATAAGTATGGCTAAATACAAGGGGTTCAAGTTGTTTTTTGTGAGATAACACAAAAAAATAAATAGCTAATTGTATTAAAATACTATTGAATAAAAACGATTGCACGAGTATAATCTAGTTACAAGGTAAAGTTAAATACTATAAAAACAAAATTTCTTATTTTTCTGGAAACGTTACCTGCTTCATAAATATTCAGAAAAATTAAATTATGGGGGAAGCTTATGTATGGGTTAAAAAACTCTTTTCAAAAAATAAGTGAAGAAATTCAAATTCCCTTCAAAATAAGCGAAAAAGATGGATCTGTAATAGCTGACTTTCTTCAAGGGAAAAATTCTAAAATTGTAAGCAGTATTTTAAGAATACCAACAGAAGAACTGTTACTAGAAACCTATGAAAATTATAGTAACTGTATGAGTTTATTAAAATATTGTTTAGAGCAAGAATTAAGTAATGCAGTAAAATCTAAAGAAGAAATAATATTAGACATAATAAAAGGGAAAGAATTTTCTAATGATATTCTAAAAGAGGTTATAAAGGACAAGCCGTTTAAATTAATACTTATTCATTTAAAAGACAAGCATTCTAAAGCTTTAAAGTTAATAGAGAGAAAATATTTAGGTGACGATAGTATTATAGTTGTTCAAGATGAATACATTGTTATTATAAGTAAAAATGATATAAGTGATGATAGTATTAAAGAACTTTTTTTAGCAATCAAAAAAAGTATAACAGAAAAGTGTTATATAAGTTATTGTAAAATTGATGAATATAGTGAACTTAAAGAAAAATTTGAATATCTTAAAGATAATTTAGAAATATGTTTAAAATATAATTTGCAATCAAAGATATATACTGAAAATTCTTTATTAGTAGAAAAAATGATAGAGAATGTAGATGAAAAAGAAATAACTAGAGTATATAAAGAATTTAATGATATTTTTTCTAAGTTAGATGAGGATCTTATAAAAACAATAGAAATTTTCTTTAGTGAAGGTTTAAAAATAAGTGAGTCAGCAGATAAGTTATATATTCATAGAAATACATTATTCTATAGAATAGATAAAATAAAAAAAATAGTAAACTATGATATATCCAATTTTAATGAAGCAGTAGAGTTTAAAATTTTATTTTTATTGTGGAAAGAATCAGGATATAAAAATAAATTATAAAGTTTGTTGGAAACGGTACCGGTAAGGTTACCTGTAAACAATATCACAAATAAAAAAATATTATAAATTTAGTTAATAAACCTAATATGGTTTATAAATATAAAGATCTAAAATTAGATTTTGGGAGGAATTTATTATGGTAAAACGTTCAAAACTATTAGCAGTTTTAATTGCTGGTATAATTGCTACAACTTCTTTAGTTGGTTGTGGTGGAAAAGATGAAAAAGGCGGTACTGCCAATACAGAAAAGAAAACTTTAACAGTTTGGTCACACTTTACTACTAACGAAGTTAAAGAATTTGAAAAAGTAGCTAAAGCTTGGGGCGAAGAAAATAATGTTGAAGTAAGTGTTGTTGAAGACCAAGGAAAGTTCCAAGAAATGATTCAAGCTTGTCAAAGTGATAATGGTCCAGATCTTATATTAGGAGCTCCACATGATAATTTAGGAACGTTCCAAAAAGCAGGAATAACAGCAGAAGTACCATCAGGAATGGTTTCAGCTGATAAATATACATCTCAAGGTATAGTAGATGCAGTAACTATAGGTGGAAAGGTTTATGCAGTTCCATTTGCTCAAGAAACAACAGGAATGTTCTATAATAAAGACAAAGTTAAAGAAGTTCCAAAGACAATGGAAGATTTAGTTGCAATGGCAAAAGAAGTTGGATTTGAGTATAATATAAATGATTTCTTCTTCTCATATGCATTCTTATCAGCAGGTGGTGGATATGTTTATAAAAACAATAATGGTACTTTAGATCCATCAGATATAGGTCTTGGAAATGAAGGTGCAGTAGCAGGACTTCAATTTATTTCAGATTTAGTTAACAAAGATAAATTAATGGCAGCAGATATAACTGGAGATATAGCTAAGGGTGATTTTACATCAGGTAAATCTGCATTCTATTTCTCAGGTCCATGGGATGTTTCAGGTGCTAAAGAAGCTGGATTAAACTTTGGAGTAGTTCCAATGCCAACTTTAAATGGAAAAGCTCCACAAACATTCTTAGGAGTTCAAACTTCTTTTGTTAATGAAAATTCAAAGAATAAAGATCTTGCATGGAAACTTATGGAGGAGTTTGTTAATAAAGGACAAGATATAGTTTATAAAACTGGTAGCAGAATTCCAGTATCTAAAGATTATGTAGTAGATGATGAATATACTAAAGCATTTATGGAACAAGCAAAAGTTGCTATGCCAATGCCTAATATAGTAGAAGTTCAAGCTATGTGGGAACCAGCAGCAAATAACTTAAAGTTATTAACTTTAGGTCAAATAGATGCTAAAACAGCTGGAGAAAATATAGTTAATCAAGTAAAAGAAGGTATTAAACAAATAAAATAATATATGTAGCTAAATAGAGATAGGTGTAATGCCTATCTCTATATAAAATAAAGGAGGATTGTAAATGGGAATGAAGAGTAAAAGTCGTAAAGCTTATTATTTTTTGGCACCAGCACTTATTTCAATATTTATATTCACATTGCTTCCAGTATTTTCAACAGTATACTATGCTTTTACTGATTATACTCAGTATTCAAAGGGTGAAATTAATTTTGTAGGTTTTTCAAATTTTATAGAGGTTTTAACAGGACCATTTAAAGAAACATTTTTACCTGTATTTGCATGGACAATGATTTTTGCAATAATATCAACACTTGGATGCTTCTTTTTAGGATTAATTATTGCACTAGTTTTAAATAATCCAAATATAAGAGAAAGAGGAATTTATAAAGGTATATTAATACTTCCTTGGGCACTACCAGTATCAGTTGCAATTTTATCATTCCAAGGTTTATTTAATGGTAGTTATGGTCAAATAAATAATTTATTAATGCAACTGCATATAATACAAGAACCAATAAAATGGCTAACAGATCCTAACTTAGCAAGGTTGAGTATAATATTGGTTAATATGTGGCTTGGATTTCCATATATGATGAATGTTTGTTTAGGCTCATTATCAGCAATACCAGAAGTTTATTATGAAGCTGCAGAAGTAGATGGTGCAACTAAGTGGAAGCAATTCACACATATTACATTACCATCAATAGCTAAAACTGCTTATCCACTTATAATATCATCCTTTGCATTTAATTTTAATAACTTTAGTTCAGCTTTCTTAATAACAGGAGGAGGTCCTCCAAGATTAACAACACAATTTGCAGGTTATACAGATATACTAGCATCAGTAAACTATAAACTTTCAATGCAATTTGGAAGATTTGATATTGCATCAGCACTTAGTATAATAATATTTATAATAATTGCATCAATTTCATTTATTCAAATGAAGGCATCTGGTCAGTTTGAGGAGGTTGATTAATATGCAAACAGAGGTAAATTTAAAAAATTTAGTAAGAAAGAAAGATAAGGTAGTATATAAAAAGAAATTAAGATCTGATGAAATAAGAGCGGCTTGGCTTGGTAGAATTTTTATTTGGATAATGATAGCAATAACATTAGTTCCTATAATAGCAGTAATTTCTGCATCAATGGCAAAAGGAAATGCATTTACACAAACAACCTTCTTTCCTTCAGAATGGACTTTAGAAAATTATAAAAGAGTATTTGAAAAAACAAATTTCTTATTATGGTTAAAAAATTCATTGATTTTGTGTACAGCAGTAGCATTATTGCAGTTAGTTTTATCAGTACCAGCGGCATTTGCTTTTTCAAAACTAAGATTTTGGGGAAGAAAAAATGGACTTATGAGTTTATTAATTCTTCAAATGTTTCCAGCAGCTATGGCGTTACCAGCAATAATTGGAATAGTTTTCACATATAATTTAACTAATAAACCATGGGTATTAATATTAATACTAGCTGGTGGTAGTGCATATAATATTTGGCTTTTGAAAGGAGCAGTAGATGGGATACCAGATGAATTAGTTGAAGCAGCTTATATAGATGGTGCATCAACTTGGAAGGTATTTTCAGTAATAATATTACCTTTACTAAGAAATATGTTAATAGTTATATTCCTATTTGCATTTATAGGTGCATATGGTGAATTTATGATATCATCAGCAATATTAAAAAATGCAGAAGTACAAACTGTAATTACTGGATTACAAAAGTTCATTAAAGATCAATTCTCTGCAAACTGGACTATGTATTCATCAGCAGCAGTAATGGCATCTTTACCAATAGTAATAATATTTATGCTTCTACAAAAGTATATAGCATCAGGTTTAGTTTCAGGATCAGTAAAAGAATAATATGCATTCTTACTTTAATCCTATATTGTAAAAGAATAGCAATAAATGGAAACGGTACCGAATAATTTGTCGAAACTTGGAGGGAGTTATGATAAACATAAGAGATATTGCAAGAATTGCGGGGGTAGGGGTAAGCACTGTTTCAAGGGTAATTAATAATCATCCAGATGTTAAAGAGCAAACAAGAGAAAGGGTATTAGAAATAATAAGAGAAAATAATTATATACCAAACAACAGTGCTAGAAATCTTAAAAAAAATAATACAAATAATATTGGAGTTCTGATAAAAGGGGTATTTAATCCTTTTTTCTCAGAAATGTTAGATTCTATAAGTAAAAGAATTTCTAAGGCTGGATATTCTATGATACTAGAGCATCACGATTATTTAAGTGATGATGAGATGAATAATCTGATTTCAATGATAAAAGAAAAAAGATTACAAGGTGTAATTTGCTTAGGAGGAAATTTTACAGAAGCAAGAAATGATGACTTTAATGATATACAAGTACCAGTTGTATTAACTTCTATAAATCATAAGTACGGAAAAGAGTTTTTCAATTTTTCCTCAGTATCTATAGATAACGAAAAATCAGCTTATATTGCTACAGAATATCTAATTGAATGTGGACATAGAAATATAGCTATATTATTAGGAGATGAAAATGACTTTGGAATTGGATATCTAAGAGAAGCTGGATATTTAAAGGCACTAAGAGAAAATAATATTGAATTTAATAGTAATTATAAAATTCTAGGTAATTATGATTATAGAGGTGCATATGAAGAAACTAATAAGCTTTTAAAAACTAATAAAGATATTACAGCTATATTTGCTATATCAGATATAATGGCTGTCGGATGTGCCAAAGCAATAAAAGATAATGGTCGAGAAGTAGGTAAAGATGTTGCTGTAATAGGATTTGATGGTATGGATATTAGTGAGTTTTATAATCCTACCATAACAACAGTAATACAACCTAAGTTAGAAATGGCTAAGATAAGCGTTGATTTATTATTAGATTTAATAGCGGATAAAACTGATAATAAGCATGTAATACTAAATACAGAGCTTATTCATAGAGAATCAACTAATTTTAAGATAGAAAATTAAAAAATTAATCTACTTATAATAACATAATCTATTGTTATTATAAGTAGATTAAGATAAATTATATAGATTAAAATTAATTATTTTATACCCTCAATATTCAAAGCAAAAACTTTTATGATTAGTTTTATTAAATGCCTTCACAAATACAAAATAGAATAGGTTTTATTAGAAATGAGGTAAAATTTATGGAAAGAAGTAGCGGGATATTAATGCATATTTCATCACTACCTGGAAAGTATGGAATAGGTACATTTGGAATGGAAGCGTTTGCCTTTGTAGATTTTTTAAAAAAGAGTGGACAAAAGTATTGGCAAATACTCCCTCTAGGGCAAACTAGTTATGGAGATTCTCCATATCAATGTTTTTCAGCATTTGCTGGTAATCCTTATTTTATAGATTTTGAATTATTAGAAAAAGATAATTTATTAAAAAAAGAGGATTATTCAACTTTAGATTATGGAATAAATGAAAATTGTATTGATTATGCAAAGTTATTTATAAATAAAAATAAAGTGTTAAGAATTGCATATGAAAATTCAAAAAATAAATATAATGAAGAAATAAATGAATTTGTAGAAGAAAATAAGTTCTGGTTAGAGGATTATGCTTTATATATGGCAGTTAAGAATCACTTTAACTTAGTTAGTTGGCAAAATTGGGATGATAATATAAGACTTAGAAAAAAGGAAGCCATAGATTCTTATAAAGTATTATTGAAAGATGAAATTAATTATTGGATATTTATTCAATATATATTCTTTAAACAATGGTATAGTTTAAAGAAATATACTAATGATAACGGAATTAAAATAATAGGTGATATTCCCATTTATGTAGCAGAAGATAGTGCAGATATTTGGAGTAATCCACAATACTTTAATGTTGATGAAAATATGTTACCAATAACAGTGGCTGGATGCCCTCCAGATACCTTTTCAGCTACTGGACAGCTTTGGGGAAATCCTATATATAACTGGGATAACTTAGATAGAGATGGTTATAGCTGGTGGATTGATAGAGTTAGAGAGAGTTTTAAATTATATGATGTAGTAAGAATAGATCATTTTAGAGGCTTTGAGGCATATTGGGAAATACCATATGGAAATAAGACAGCTGAGTTTGGTCAATGGACTAAGGGACCTGGAATAAAATTATTTGATGCTATAAAAAATAGTCTTGGCGAAGTAGATATAATAGCAGAAGATTTAGGAATGATGACACAAGGAGTAATAGATCTTAGAGATACTACAGGATTCCCAGGAATGAAAATATTACAGTTTGGATTTGGTGATGGGGATAGTAGAGATTTACCACATAATTATCCAATTAATTGTGTAGCGTATACTGGCACCCATGATAATGATACTATTTGTGGATGGTATAATGTTACTGGAAGCAAAAATGAAATTGAAAAAGCTAAAAACTACTTGAACTTAACTTATGAAGAAGGGATAGCAAAAGGCTTAATAAGAGGGGTCTGGGGAAGTCCAGCTTACTTAGCAGTAACTACAATGCAAGATTTCTTAGGGCTAGGTAATAGCGCTAGAATGAATATGCCTTCAACATTAGGAGGAAATTGGATGTGGAGAGCATCTAAAAAAGATTTTAGTGAAAAATTAGCAAAAGAAATTTATTCTTTAACTAAATTATATGGTAGATGATTTAAGCTATACTAATCATTAATAAATTTCTTATAAATCACAAATAAAGCTCATGGAGAGAATATTATCCATGAGCTTTATTCATAATAATAACATGGACTCTAATTTACAATTGTTTTAAATTGCGAAGCAATTTTTCAGTGCACAGTTCACAAGGCACAGTTCACAGTTTTTTGAAAGGGAACAGGTAACAAGGAACAGGTAACAGGTTATGATATAAATTGCGAAGCAATTTATAAATGAAAGAATGAAAAAATTGAGGTTTTTTTGCTGCACAAAACTTAAACTATATAATGTGCACGGCATTCAATACTTAGTGAAGTTGAACGCTATGAAATCCTCTCTATTGAAGCTCACCTTGAAGTAGATGTTTCTTAGTTTTTAATTATAGTTTACACTTAGTACTTGTTACCTACAAAATGAAAATAACTGTGAATTGTGCACTGTGAACTAAAAGAAATTGCTTCGCAAAATATAACAAGTATGTAAATTTAGAGTATATATATTTTTTATCGAGGGTGGTTTGAAATGAAAGTATTAATAATGAGTGTAAATTTAAGAGCAAGTTGGGTACATTCTTTAAAAGAAAAAAGAATGATAGTTAGAAGTATAACTCAAAAATTGAAAAATAAATTTAATATATCAGTAAATGAAATAGAAAACCAAGATCTACATCAAAGCATAGTTATTGGTATATCAGGAATATGTGCTAGTAGCTCGCAAGCAGATTCTACTGTAGAAAACATAATTAATTTTATAGAATTAAATACAGATGCAGAGCTTGTTAATGTAGAAAAAGATATTATAGTATTTAAATTTTTATAGGTACACATAAATAAGTTTTAAGATATATATTGACAAATTCAAATTATATATGTATATTAATATCAATAGAAAAATTTAATATTTTAATACGTTTCTTATCAAGAGTGGTGGAGGGACTGGCCCTGTGAAACCCAGCAACCTATAATAGGATTATGATAAGTCTAATTTATGTTAGATAATTATATTTTATTATGTTTGGTGCTAAATCCTGCAGCTTTTAGCTGATAGATGAGAGAATAAATTAATATGTGACATTATACGCACTAGAGATTTATTCTCTAGTGCGTTTTTTATTCTTTTGAAAATATCACTTTTTTATTTCTTTAATTTTCTTAGGGGGGAATATAATCATGATTGAAATAAATAATTTAACCAAAAGCTTTGGTGAGATACAGGTTATAAAAAATGTGTCTATTAAAATACAAAAGGGAGAAATATATGGAATTATAGGACATAGTGGTGCTGGTAAATCCACTTTGTTAAGATGTATAAATGGATTAGAAGCCTACGAAGATGGTTCACTTACAGTTATGGGACGTGAAGTTAAATCTTTAAAGGGGCTGGAACTAAGAGAATTTAGAAAAGATTTGGGTATGATATTTCAAAGCTTTAATTTATTAAATAGAAAAACAGTCTTTGAAAATATAGCCTTACCTTTAGAAGTTTGGGGATATGAAAAAGTAAGAATTAAAAGTAGAGTAAATGAGCTTTTAAATTTAGTAGGACTTTCTGAAAAGGCTAATGTAAAACCATCAAGTTTAAGTGGTGGACAAAAACAAAGAGTAGCAATAGCAAGGGCTTTAGCATTAGAACCTAAAATTCTACTTTGTGATGAAGCTACTTCAGCATTAGATCCTAAAATAACAAAAGATATATTAGCACTTTTATCAAAAATAAATAAAGAACTAGGAATTACAATAGTTATTGTTACTCACCAGATGGAAGTTGTCAAAGAGGTATGCGAAAAGGTTGCACTAATAGAAGACGGAATTTTAAAAGCTCAAGGCAAATCGGAAGACTTATTTTTAAACCCAGGAGTTTCCCTTAAAAAATTTTTAGGCGAACAAGATGACGAATTACTACCTACAACAGGAGTAAATATAAAGTTATTTTTTCCAAGTACATCATCAGAAAATGCACTTATAACAAAGATGGCCAGAGAAATTAATGTAGACTTTTCAATAGTTTGGGGAAAACTAGAAAAATTTAGAGAAGATGTTCTTGGAAGTTTAGTAATAAATATAGCGCAAGAAGATAAAGAAAAGGTAATTAAATATCTACAAGATAAGAATGTAATATTGGAGGTGATTAATTAATGTTAGAAATATTATTACCGGCATTTAATAAAACAATTATAATGGTATTTTTTTCAACACTGTTTTCAGTAATTTTAGGCTTTATTCCCGCTATAGCATTAATAGTTACAGCTCCTAAAGGATTAAAACCAAATAAGATAATATATAATACATTGGACAGTATAATAAATATTTTAAGAAGTTTTCCTTTTTTAATACTAATGGTAGCAATAGTACCATTTACAAAATTAATAGTTGGAAAATCAATTGGAACTGAAGCAGCAATAGTGCCATTAACAGTAGCAGCAGCACCTTTTGTAGCAAGAATTATAGAATCAGCTTTAAAAGAAGTAGATCCAGGAGTAGTAGAAGCAGCAAAATCCTTCGGAGCTTCTAATACACAAATAATTTTTAAGGTAATGTTAAAAGAAGCAATCCCTTCTATAATATCTGGATTAACATTAACAATAATAAGCATAATAGGGTATTCAGCAATGGCTGGAACAGTAGGTGGAGGAGGTCTTGGAGACGTAGCAATAAGGTACGGATACCAAAGATACCAGACAGATGTAATGATTGTGACAGTAATAATCTTAGTAATAATAGTACAAGCATTACAAACTCTAGGAAATTACTTGTATAAGAAACTATCGTAACAATTAACGGTTAACGATTAACGATTAACAATTATTAATAGCTATTATAATTTAAAATGTTATTTATTAAATTTAAATATAAAATAAAAAAACTAACTAAAAAAGAATGAGATGAAACTAATAAAAGAAAAAAGACCATAACTAAAGGAACTCTGCAAGAGTTTCATCCACAATTATTCACTATTAATTCTTAATTATAACAAGGGGGTTTTTATATGAAAAGAAAATCAATTTTATCAATTTTATTAACAGGGGCTTTAGCAATAAGTTTAGTAGGATGTGGAGGAGCAAAGCCAGATAATAGTACAGGCTCAGCATCATCAGAAGACAAAACAATAACAATAGGGGTTACACCAGTTCCACATAAGGATATAGTAGAGGCTATAAAGCCAGAACTTGAAGGAAAAGGATATACAGTTAATATAGTTGAGTTCACTGACTATGTAACACCGAATACATCTTTAGAAGAAGGAGAGTTAGATGCAAACTACTTTCAAACTATAGCTTATTTAGATGAAACTAATGAAGGAAAGGGATTGCATTTAACTTATACAAAGGGAGTGCACTTAGAGCCTTTAGCAGTTTATTCAAGAAAAATTAAGGACCTAAAAGAGTTAGAGGATGGAGCGACAGTTGCTGTGCCAAATGACCCATCTAACGAAGCAAGAGCTTTAAGAGTTTTAGAAAACTCAGGATTAATAAAGTTAAAAGATGGTGAACTAGTTACTCCAAAGGATATAACAGAAAATCCAAAGAACTTAAAATTCGAAGAATTAGAAGCAGCACAACTTCCAAGAGTTTTAGATGAAGTAGGGCTAGCGGTTATAAATGGTAACTATGCATTAGAAGCTGGTCTAAGTCCAGCAAAAGATGCAGTATTCGTAGAAGATGCTAATTCAGAAGCATCAAAGAAATATCACAATGTAATAGCAATAAAAGAAGGAAATGAAAATATCCAAAAGATTAAGGATTTGACTGAAGCATTAACATCAGATACAGTTAAAAAGTATATTGAAGAAAAATATTCAGATGGATCAGTGCTTCCAGTTTTCTAAGAGCTTTTGATATATTAACTTCAATAAAGAGTAGATAATAAATCGGCTGAATTATATTTATTTTAGCGATTAATTGTCTACTCTTTAATTTTTTGAGGTGAATTACATTTTAATATTTATGATATAATAAATATTAAAATATATTACTAAAGCAAAGAGAAAAAGGAGAACTAAATGAAAAAAATAAGTATCCTAATAATCATAGTATTTATATTATTTAGTAAGAGTTGTAGCTATGAGGATATTAATAAAAATACAGAAGAGACCACTATAAAAATAGAAAATGAAGAAACATCATATAAGATAGATAAAAAAATTAGTGAAATAGCAGGGATTTATAAAGATAATATATCTATATACTATAAAAACTTAGATACTGAAGAAGAATATTTATTAAATCCAGATAGGTATTATATAGCAGCAAGTACAACAAAAGTTCCATTATGCATGATGATTTTAGACCAAGTATTTGAAGGGGCATTAAATTTGGAAGATGAAATTTATTATGAGGAAGAAGATGATGAAGATGGAAGTGGGGTACTATATTATTTAGAAGATGTTACAAATGTTACAATAGGGGAAGCTGTAAGATTGTCAATAATTGAATCTGATAATGTTGCTAAAAATATGCTTCGTAGAATTAGTGAAATATCAATAACAGATTATTTAATAGATATTACAGGAGATGAATCTATACCTTATGAGAATTATATTACTGCAAGACAATTATATATGGTGCTAGATAGATTATATGAAAATCCTAATAACAATCCATATTATGAATTGCTTATAGATTATATGACAAAAACAGTTTTTCATGATAGATTAGATAAATATATCCCTCATGATATAGTGGCGCATAAAATAGGAGATTACTATAGATATTACCATGATTGTGGAATAATATATGGAAAAGATGATTACATAATAGTTATATTAACTAGAGATATAGGGAATTTAAGTGATGAAGCATATAATGACGGTACAGAAGATGAAAGATATTTATTAGACTGGGGTAGTCAAGCGTATGAAATTATAGGTAATATTTCTAAGGAAATATATTTAAATGTTGAAGGAAATTATTAAAGGTGAGAAATATGGAAAAATTATATTATACCAATCAGTATCAAACTAAATTTGAGGCAAAGGTTATAGAAGTAAAGGAATTAAATAATAAATATCATATAGCATTAGATAAAACAGCTTTTTTTTCAGGTGGTGGAGGACAATGCTGTGATTTAGGGAAAATAAACGAGAAAGATGTATTAGAAGTATATGAAGAAAATGAAATTGTATATCATGTCATTTCAGAAAATATAGATAAAGGTAGTTTAATTAAAGGAGAAATAAACTGGAATAGAAGAGAAGATGGTATGCATCAACATTTAGCTCAGCATGTACTTTCAGGGTGCTTTTTTAAGCTATTTAGTGCAAATACAGTAAGTATACATTTAGGAAAAGAGATAAGCACAGTTGATATTATTGGACATTTAGATGAAGATAAAATAAAAAAAGCAGAAAAAATGGCTAATGATATAGTAAGACAAAATATTATGGTAGAATTTATTATTCCAAGTTACGATGAGTTAAAAAATTTAAATTTAAGAAGAGATTTACCAAATACAGATAAGGAAATAAGAGTAGTTAAGATAGGAGATTTAGATATTAATGCATGCTGTGGAGTTCATCCAAAAAGCACATTGGATTTAAGGCTAATTAAGATTAAAAAATATGAAAAAAATAAAAATAATACAAGAATAGAATTTTTAGCAGGTAAACGAGCGATAGAAGATTCTTTAAAGAATGATAAGATAATAAAAGACATTTGTAATTATCTAAGCAGTAATGAAGAAGAATCATTAAATAGTATAAAAAATTTAAAAGAAAATTTAGAAATTTTATTAGATGAGAAAAAGAAAAATGAAGAAGAACTTATGAAATATGAAAGTGAATATTTACTTTCTACTTGCCATAAAGAAAAAGAACTTTTAATTATAAAAAAGATATTTCAAGAAAAAAGTATAAATTATATTAGAAAATTGTCAAGTAAATTAGCTGATAAAAATAATATTATATGCTTGTTTGCAATAAAGAATAAAGAAAAATCCAATATAATTTTTACATGCTCTAATAATATTGCCTTATTTAATATGGGAGAACTTTTAAAAGAAAATATAAAATACATAAATGGAAAAGGAGGAGGAAATAAAATATTAGCTCAAGGAGCAGGTGAAAGCAAAGATTTAGAAAACTTCTTGAATGATGTTTATGAAAAGTGCAGTGCACTTTTTTAGTTCACAGTTGGTTTTTAGTTCACAGTGCACAGTGCACAATTCACAGTTGATTTCAGGTTGTAGGTAACAGGGAACAGGTGTCAGGTGTCAGGGAACAGGTAGCAAGTAATTTAATTGTACAGAGCAAAATTAGTAATGAAAGAATGAAAAATTATGGAGAAATAAATTATTATAATTCAAATAATCCGAGTATAGGCTATAATCAATGGCCTAAATTCAAACATACTTAAAGATGTATGAGTAAGTCGCAAATTTCTTTTATTCTTCATTAACAATCATATAATGAGATATAAAAAGTTATTGTGAAAATCCCTGTAATTTTAGATTTTGTACCTCTGAAGTAGATGTTCCTTAATCGTCAATTATCAACTAGATAAAACTGTTACCCTTTTACTGATACCCGTAAATTTATTCCAAAAGATGTGAACTGTGAATTGTGCATTGTAAACTGAATAAAATTGCTTCGCAATTTGTAACCAAGTCTAAGCCTATTAAGTATACTAAATTATGAATTAATACAATATTTATATAATTAGGTATTATATAAATAATAGGAGGGACGGAAGTGGCAAAGTGGGTATTAGATGCAGCACATGGTGGCAATGATCCTGGAGCAATAGGAAAGCATGGCAGAAGAGAAGCAGATATCGTCTTAGAAGCAGTATATGAAGCAAAAAGGTTATTAGAAAGAAATGGAGAAATAGTATTACTGACTAGAGCATCAGATACAAGTTTAGATGTAAAAGACAGAATAAATATAGCAAACAATTGGAATGCAGATTACTTTGTTAGTTTCCATATGAATTCCTTTGTGGATGATTCAATAAAGGGAAGCGAAATAGTAATTTTTGAAAAAGGTACTAGAGCAGAGGAATTATCAAAATTTATAAGAGACGAGTTGCTTGCAAATCTAAAATCTAATGACAGAGGAATAAAAGAAGCAAGTTATACTGTTTTAAGAGAAACCCAAATGCCAGCAGTTATTGTTGAGGCAGAATTTATATCTAACGAAGACATAGAAAAAAACTTTAGTAGTATTAAGTATGGATACATGGTAGCTAAGGCTTGTTTAGCTATGGTTGATAAGGTTTTAATTGATATTCCTGTAAAGAAACCTAAAACTCCAACAAGAGAGGGATGGAGAATTTGCTTAGGATATTATAGAGATTATGAAGAAGCAGAAGAAGAGTTAATAAAGTTAAATAAAAACGGACTTAAGGGAGCTTATGTAGTTCCTTATCCTGAGGAAAATGAAAGATTTAAAAATTAATATAAAATCAAAAAATAGAAGGGAAGAATATCTCTTCTATTTTTTTTACTAGTAGAATGAAAGTATTTAATGAAATTTGAGATAAGAATTAAGATAAAGGTTAGTCATACATCCAAATCCTGAAAAAATTGTTCGGAAAATTTTAAATAAAAAGAAACATTTTATGAATTTAGTGATATAATATAATTAAGTAATAAAAAATATTTTAGTAATAAAATATTTTTTATTACTAAAACAAGGAGGGTATAAGAATGAATTATTTAGATCTATATTTACAAAAGAATAATTGCAAAAGATATGATGTATATAAAAAAACTGGAGTCAGTCAACAATTACTTGCGACTCATACTAGCAAAAAAATTGAAAAGTATTCTAATAAGGTAATAATGGCATTAGCTGAATTCTTAAATAAGACGCCAGGTACTGTGCTTGATGAACTTATAGCTTTAGAAAAGGAAAATCCAGCATTTGAAGCATTTAATCCATTAGAATTATTAACAGGATTAGAATATAAATATGATGTCATAATCATAAAAGGGGCTTATTGTAATGAAATATATAAGCTGATGAAGGGACAGCTTTCAGATACTGAAACTTTAGGAATTGAACTAGGAAGTGCTGGAGTTGCAACCGTTCTGGCTTATGCAATTAATATGGTTAGGGATTTGTTTAGCAATTCTGATAAAGTTCAAAGGGAAATAGAAAGAAAAATAATATCATATAAATTAGTAGAAGCAAGTCATGAACAGCTAATTTTAAGATTAAAACAATTAGACTACTAGAATAGTTAATGATGAAAAATTGAAAATGTATGTGATAGAATTTTTATTAAATAGTATTAGGTTATCTGAATTGGTGATCTAATACTATTTAATGCTTTATGTAACAATAATTTCTTGGATATTTTTGTGTGAAAAAAATGTATGTAATAATAAAAAAATACATGCGATTTATAAAAAGAAAAAAATTTCTAAATTTTTATGAAAAGGTTTAACAAAAGTTAATGAAATAAAAAAATAGAACATTTTTATGATATTTAAAGTTCTGTAAAATTATGGTTGTATGGATTTTATCCAATCAAATTAGGTGCTTTAACTATATGCCACAAAGTTAGGAGGGATTTTATAATAATTTTATTTGGTAGTTATAGTTAAAATCAATAAGGGAGGAGAAAAATGAGATTCAACAAAAATTTAAAAGTGCTAATAGCAAAAGTATTATCAGTTGCATTATTTTGTGGATTACTTCCAACTGTAAATACAATAGAAGCTAAGGCAGAAGAAATTGTTAAAGAAATAAATATTGATGGGACTAAGGTAGATGAATATAATAGGTTCAAAGGTTTTGGAACTGTCACATGTAACAACACATCACGCTTATTGTTAGACTATAAAGAAGAAAATCCAGAAAAATATTGGGAAATAATGAATGAATTATTCAATTCAGAAATAGGTGCGGGATTAACTCATATAAAGGTAGAGTTAGGTGCTGATGTAAATTCATCATCAGGAACTGAACCTGCTACTATGAGATATTCAGATGAGCCTGCGAATGTTGTAAGAGGTGCTGGATTTCATTTTGCAGCAGATGCGAAGAAAATTAATCCTAACATAAGTGTAGAAATACTTCGTTGGGGAGAGCCACGATGGACATGGAATTTAGCAGCAAATAAAGATTATGAGGCACGCTATCAATGGTATAAGCAAACAATTGATGCCTTTTATGAAGAATTTGGATATAGAATAGATTATGTTGGAATTTCTCAAAATGAAAGAGCTCAAAATAATGGCAAAAATGAAATAGAATGGCTGAAATATTTTACAGCTGAAATTAAAAAAGAACCTAATTATACTGAGGATTATGAATCAATAAAAATTGTTGCTGCAGATGGTTACAGAGATACTAAAACAATAAGCTCTGTTCTACTAAATAATCCAGATTTAATTGATGAAATAGATGTTATTAGTTGCCATTATGGCTTAACAGGGTCAAATGAACTTACACAATTACAAAATAGATTGGTATCTGAAGGTAAACAGCCAAAAGAAGTATGGATATCAGAAGGAATTGCTCCAATGATTAATGCTAGATATCGTGAAAACATGGAGCCAAATCGTAATGGATTAGGTGGAACTGCAGGGATAGTAGATGTAGTTTCTCGTGTTATGCTTGGATATTCATGGACTGGAGCTGGATCAAACCCTTTAAATGCAGTATCTTTTGATTTTCAACCTTCAGTTGCAGCTTTTTATGAAGGTGCATCATATAATCCTAAACATTTAATATCAGCATTTGATCCTTGGTCAGGATTCTATGAAATAGATGGTGGAATACAAGGAGTTCGACAAGTAATGAACTTTGTTGGACAAGATGATCATGATACTGAAGAGAATGAAAGATGGATGATTCTTAATGAAGCAACATATAATGATGGCTCTTTCTCTGATGGTGGAGTCGGAGTGGATTCATCAACTCATAATTATATGACTATGAAAGATCCTGAAACAGATGATTATACAACTGTTTTTGCAAATAATACATCACAAACTCGTAAATATAAGATAAATGCATCCAATTTAAGTGGAAAAGAAAATGAAAAGGTTTATTTATGGGAAACTAGAGGTCCAGAAAGTGGACAATCATACGATGAAAATTGGATGAAAAATATGGGGGAAATTACACCAGAAGATGGAATTTATACTGTAGAAGTAAAGCCATATTCAATACTTACTATAACCACATTAGATAAAAGTGGAATTAAAGATTTTGAATATCAATCAAATTCAATGACTGAAGAAAAGTTAAAAGAGGATACTATATTACCTCTGCCATATACTGATGATTTTGAGTATGATGAATATGCCTTAGATGAAAAAGGAAGAGATTATGTAGATAGAAGAGGCGGAACTCCACGTTATACTACAGATCAAAATGCTGCATTTGAAGTTGTAAAAGAAGCTACTAAGCAGGCTAAGGCAGGTAGTGCTGAACGTGAAGATATAGAAATTCCAGATGCTGAAGAGCATGGAAATATGCTTCAACAAATGATTACTCATGATAATATAGGAGCTGATTGGGCAGTATGGGGTGGAACAGATGGATCTGCATCTTCAAGTAATCCTAACACAACTTTAGGAGATTTTAGATGGACAAATTATAAAGCTTCTTATGATTTCTTATTAGATACACATACAACAGAGATATCTGGCAGAAGTAATTATGCACTAATTGGAGTTAGGCAAGTAAAAGCAGGAGGAACTGACTCACATGCAACATATAATGCACGTGTGTACTCCGATGGTAAATATGAAATTCTTAAATTAGGTAAGGTAGTAAAATTAGGAACTATTGAAAATTTTGATAAGAGTGATTGGCATAATTTAGGTTTTGAGGCGAGAAAAAATATATTTACTTTATATTTAGACAACAAAATAATAGATTCATACACAGATAATGATTCAACAGTAATGGCAGGAAGAATTACTATAGGAACAGGTTTTTATGAAACATTAATAGACAACCTTCGTGTTGATCCAATTGAAGGTTATTCCTATGAATCTGATAAGTATGATAGCGCGCAAGGTAAGGTTTATGAGTCTGAAGAAGCAGCATTAGCAAATAATGATTCAATAAATCCTATAGGATATGTTGGAAATTGGACATTCCAACAATCAGGATATGCGCATTATAATCGTACATTAATGAGAACTGATACTAACTTCCCAGTTTGGAATGGAGTTACAGTTACCCATAAAGATTCTACGACTCAAAGTGGAGTAATAAATAAGGTATATTATCAAGGTAGCTGGGGTTCAAATGATGCAAATGCTTGGGGAAATACTGGAACATCCATGGAAATTCAATTTAAGGGAACAGCTGTTAACCTTTATGGAATAAGGAATCCGAGTAATGGAAAAGGTGAAGTTTATTTAGATGGCAATAAAGTAGCTGATATTGATTATATAAATAATTATGAAATTAATGAGTTGCTTTGGAGTTCTGAAGAATTGACAGATGGAAATCATGTACTAAAAGTAGTATCAAAACAAGGTTATATTAGTTTTTCAAAGGCAGAAATTACAACAACTGATAAGGCTTTATCTACAATTAAGTTAGCTCCTACAAGTATTGTTAAAATAGCTGATGAAGCTCAAGTTGGAAATGCAGAAAATACTGTATATGCAATAAGAAAGAATGGACAAGTATGGGGTAGCCAAACTTCCAATGCTTGGGCTAATTTCAATGATAGTCCTGCTCTTGTTATTAATTTTACAGGTTCTGGAATTGATTATCTTGCAGGTGCTGGTGCACAACAAAAATATAATTTTGAACTTGATGGACAAGATGTAGGTAACTTTGGAGTAAATACAAGTACTGGTGTAATGTACTCTGTAAGAAATTTAGAGCAAAAAGCACATACCTTAAAAGTATCACTAAAAGATAATCAACGTATAGATACTTTTATGGATTATAAGGGTGCAAATGTTTATTATACAGTTGATCCTGATACTGTAAAAACTAGTTCATTTATATTTAACTTTAATGGTACAGGCTTTAACTTATTTGGAAATACACCTGATGCATTATTAGATGTTTATGTAGATAACCAATTAGTAAATGAAAATACAAGAGTGTACAGTAAAGGAGATAGACAAACTTCCTACTATATCCATGGATTAAGTGATAAAGCTCATACTGCAAAAGTAGTAGTAAAAGGTGGAAGCTTTGTATTAGATGGAATAGATGTAATAACAGGAGTTGATTCAGTTAATTATGTAAATACATCAGATTTACAAAAATTATATGATGATAATAAGTCTAAGGAAAAAGAAAAGTACACAAATGAAAGCTGGAGCGTATTTGAAGAAGCATTAACAAATGCTAAGGATGTATTAGAAAATGTAAAACCAGTACAAGAAGAAGTAGATGCTGCAAAAACAAACTTAGAAAATGCAATTAAAGGATTAGTAGAACTTTATACATCTATTACACCAGGGGCTGAGTGGAAAGACGCAGAGGGAAACCTTATAGAAGCTCATGGAGGATCAGTACAAAAATTAAATGAAAAAGAAATTAACTATGATATTGATGGAGATGGGAAATTAGATAAAGATTATTGGTTCTGGTATGGTGAGGATAAAACTAATTCTACAAGACCAGTTGATGGTGTAAAGTGTTATATATCAGAAGATTTATTGAACTGGAAAGATATGGGCACAGTGCTTCCTATGCATAATAATATTTTACCAGTTAAAGCTGTAGAGAATAAATTAGAATTTGATGTAAGCCAACTTAATAAGTTTAAAGAATTAGCAAATTTAACTGAAGCAAATGAAGAGTACACTCAAAAGCAAATTGATGATGCAAAATATTTTGTTAAAGCTTATGTTACAGAGTGGGAAGATGAAGAAAAGGGTATAGCAAAATCTTATGATGAAGATTCTCTTCGTTTAGCCTTTGAACGTCTTTATGGAAGATATAACATTAGTGAACGCCCTAAGATGCTATATAATAAGCAAACTAAAAAATTTGTTATAGCATTTCATTCAGACTCTCCAACATATGATAATGAAACATTAGTAAATTGGGTAAAGAATGGTGCAAGAGCAGAAGATACAAATACTGGATCAAGATATGGACGTGCTGAAATAGGATTTGCTGTTTCAGATACACCATTTGGACCATTTAAACTTGTAAATTCAACTCGTATGAATTGGAAACCAGGATTAAATGATAATCGTAAGGGTGAATCTCGTGACATGACAATGTTTGTAGATTATGGGCATGATGTTAATAATGACGGCGTAGATGATGCTTATGCAATATATTCAAGTGAAATGAATTATTACATGTATGTGTCACTTTTAAATTCAGAGTATACTGGTCCATCTATTGAAGGTGGAGAAGCTAAGGTTGGTGAAGATTTTAGCTATAGAATGTTACCGGATAAAAGTAGAGAAGCTTCATCAGTATTCTATAATAATGGATACTACTATATGCTGACATCAGGAACCGATGGGTGGAATTCTACAGAAATAGTATATTATCGCTCAAAGAGTATGATTACAGCAGAAGGAGAAACTTGGGAGAAAGTTGGAAATCCATGTATTGGAGTAAGCTTTACTGAAAAGGGGTTTGATTCTCAACCAACTAGTATCATAACTGTAGATTCAGAAAAAGGACAATATATTTATATGGGAGACCGCTGGAAAACTAGTAGTAATGGATCAGCAGGACCAAATTCAAGATATGTATGGTTACCTATTCAAGTTAAGAATGATAACACAATAGCTATAGAATATTATGATAATTGGAATCCTAATAATGAAATTCTTTATACTCCATTAACTACTTCAGATAAAATTGAGGTAGATGCAAAAGCTGGTGAAAGTATTGAAAAAGTTTTAGAAAGATTCCCTAAAACTACAAATATAAAAGCTGGAGATAAAGAATTTACAAATATAAATATAAAATGGCAGGAATCTCAAATAACCTCTGCACTATTGAAACAAGGAGAATATAAAATCACAGGATTATTAGAAGCAGCCGAAGATAATGGGTATGTAAATGGCAGGGTAATTACTGTTAACCTTATTGTAAGAGAAGGTCAAATAGTTGATTTAGGATATCAAGGCGTTGTAATTCAAGGGGGAAATTCCACAAACCTTCCTAAGGCAATAACTATTGATGGAAGTCAATATACAGTAGAGTGGGATAATACCACATTTAACAGTGCATATGAAACAGTAAGCGTAAATGGAATAGCAAAAAATAACGGAGAAGAATCACAGGAAAGGGATATTAAGGCTAAGTTTGAAGTAATACCTAATTACTTAGTGTACTTTATAGATTCAGGAACTGGAACATCTCCAATATATGATGTTATATCTAAAAATACTACTAATTTAATTAATAAGACAAATGATCAAATTTTCAATAATGAAAATGCTTGGGGATATGTTAATAATGAAGTTTCAGTAAAAGCTAGTACAGATATTAATGAAAAATATTCAACAGGATTATATGCTAAGACAGATATTAGCTACAAATTCACACTTTCACCAGGAACTTATACAATAACAGCAGGCTTCAATGAATGGTGGAGTGTAACTAGATCTATGGATCAAGTTATAACTTACAAGAAAAATGAAACTGAAAAAACTGTTAATGGTGAAAGAGTAGATGTATCAAAATCTAAGAATCAGGCAGTTAGTTCAACATCCTTTACAATTGATGAAAATACAGTTGTTACGTACACATTAAAGGCATCATCTGGAAGTCCAGCCCCTATAATTAGTTGGATAGCAATTAATAAGGATGATGGGGTAGAAGTAAATAAGGATGAACTTCTAAAGCTTTATAATGATAATAAGGATAAAGCACAAGGAAATTATACAGAAGAAAGTTGGAATGAATTTATAGCAGCAAGAGATAATGTAAAGGCAGTATTAGAAAATGAAGAAGCAACTCAAGAAGAAGTAAATGCAGCAAAAGCAGAGCTAGAAGAAGCAGTTAAAGCATTAGAAGAAAAAGTAGTTATTATTAATAAAGATGAACTTCAAAAACTTTATAATGATAATAAGGATAAAGCACAAGGAAATTATACAGAAGAAAGTTGGAATGAATTTATAGCAGCAAGAGATAATGTAAAGGCAGTATTAGAAAATGAAGAAGCAACTCAAGAAGAAGTAAATGCAGCAAAAGCAGAGCTAGAAGAAGCAGTTAAAGCATTAGAAGAAAAAGTAGTTATTATTAATAAAGATGAACTTCAAAAACTTTATAATGATAATAAAGATAAAGCACAAGGAAATTATACAGAAGAAAGTTGGAATGCATTTATAGCAGTAAGAGATAATGTAAAGGCAGTATTAGAAAATGAAGAAGCAACTCAGGAACAAGTAGATGCAGCAAAAGCAGAGTTAGAAGAAGCCCTTAAAGCTTTAAAAGAAAAAGATAAAAGTAGTAATAATTCTGGAAATAATAATGGAGATAACGGAACAAATAATGAGGGCTCAGTTGAAGTTGACTTACCAGAAACAGGAGGAACTAACCCTACAGTATGGCTATTGGTATCATCTATGTTAGTAATTATAGGCTCAATTTTCACAAGAAAAAATAAATTACAAACAAAACATGAAAATGGTAAATAAGGCCTTACGGAGATTTTATAATTAGAAGGACTCTAAGTATTTTATGTAATTAAGATTTTTATTTACTAAGTATTGCTAAAATTTTAGAGCAAAAGAAGGCAATAGATAGATCATATAAAATTAACTATCTACTGCCTTTTATTTTATTATTTAAATTTTTTCATTAAATATATCATATATCTCTTTTTCATCTAGAGTTTCTTCTTCTATAAGTTTTTCAGCTATTTGTGTTAGTTTGCCTTTATTTTCAGTAAGTAGATTAACTGTTTCTTTATACAAAGAATTTACAAGTTCCCTACATTCTTCAACTACTGGATTTCCATAACTGTTTGAAAGAGAACCTAAGCTTGATAGTTTTAGTAATCCTAAAGTTTTTCCCATACCGTATTCTGCAATCATAGACATTGAAATTTCAGTTGCTTGACTTAAGTCACCTTGAGCTCCTGTAGAAATTTTATCTTGGCCAAATATAATTTCTTCTGCAGCTCGCCCACCAAAAAGAACCATAATTCTATTTTTTAAATAATCTAATCTTTGGTAAGAGCTATCTTTTGGTATAGTTAATGTATAACCTCCAGCACCTTTAGTGGTTGGAATAATAGTTATTTTAGACACTTTATCCTGTGGTGTTTTTAATAATGAAATAAGAGCATGTCCAGCTTCATGATATGAAGTTAATAATTTATCT
The DNA here is from genome assembly GCF_001010885.1 of Clostridium sp. C8. Taxonomy (NCBI): domain Bacteria; kingdom Bacillati; phylum Bacillota; class Clostridia; order Eubacteriales; family Clostridiaceae; genus Clostridium; species Clostridium sp. C8. The sequence goes on from NZ_LBMX01000054.1 coordinate 27,477, forward strand.
TCTTCAAGATAGTGACCTCTTTCTTTTTTCTCATAGCCAGCAAGAACAATAGAATATGCTTTATTTATATGCTGTTGAGTTAATAAACTAGAATTTTCCTTAGCAGCTATTATTGCAGCTTCATTAATTAAATTCTCTAATTTAGCACCAGAGAAATAAGCTGTTTTTTTAGCTATATCCTTCAAATCTAGATTATAGTGAGGTTTATTTTCTAAATGCAATGATATTATTTTTTCTCTTGCACTTATATCAGGTAATGAAACCTCTATATGTCTATCAAATCTACCAGGCCTAAGTAATGCTGAATCAAGAGTATCTAACCTGTTAGTTGCGGCAATTACAACTATGCCTTCTTTCTCACCAAAACCAGACATTTCAGTTAATAGGGCGTTTAAGGTTTGATCTCTTTCATCATTTCCACTAGAGGCACTTGATCCACCTCTTTTTTTACCTATAGCATCTATTTCATCTATAAAGATAACTGCTTTACCTTGAGATTTCGCCTTTTTAAATAAGTTTCTTATCCTAGCAGCCCCAACCCCTACATAAACTTGTACAAAGTCTGATCCACTTAATGCATAGAATGGAACTTTTGCTTCTCCAGCAACAGCTTTAGCAAGGAGTGTTTTTCCAGTACCGGGAGAACCATAAAGAATAACCCCTTTAGGCATTCTAGCACCATAGTCTTTATATTTTTGAGGATTTTTAAGAAAATCAACTATATCCATTAAACTCTCTTTCGCTTCTTCGTTTCCAGCTACAGAATTAAAATTTAATGCATCATTATCTTCTGAAAAATCTTTAACATCTAAATTAGTAATACTAGAAGTACCAAGCTTTCTTTTGTTAATAAATATAAAAACTGCTGAAATAATTGATACTAAAAGAATACTAGAAGCTATTGTTTTAGGAGGATTAAAAGTATTTGTATCTAATACCTCAATATCGTTTTTCAATAAATCCTCTTTTAAGTTAGGACTATTAGGATTGGTTGTTGAATATTTAGTTCCATCTTTTAAGAGAATAGTCAAATCAGAGCTATTGTTTACAATAACTTTAGAAATATTATTATTAGTTATATCTTCTAAAAAATTTGAATATTGTTTATTATAATTGGCTTTAGACCCAAAACTTATATAGGCTAAAGCAATTACGGAGAATATAGCAGTTGCTATTGGTATCCAAATAATATTTTTCTTTAATTTGTTCATCATTACCTCCTAAGTATAGGATGAATATTAAGAACATTGTAACATTTTTAAATATTTAGTCTACTTAAAATCATATATTTTTCCAATGTAAGTATTGGTACCTTTGTAAAATTTAAAAGATATCTTTTAAATTTTATATAAATGCATTATACTTTAAGTAAAATAACTGACTAATTAGACTAATATCTTTATTAAGTAATATAGCAAGGAGAGATTTTAATAATGCTTAACTCAACTGTATTAACAGAAGAAGATATTATTGAAGTAGTAAATCTAAAAGGAAGGGAAAAGGGGATAGAGGTAACCCATATAGAAATAACTAATGGAATAAGATTTTTAGGCAAAGTAAAATCAAAGCTAAATAGTAATTTTAAAGGGATATTGTATATAAAAAAGTTTTTTAATAATAAAATAGTTTTAGAAATAGAAGATTTTAATATAACTAGTTTTGGTATACTTAAAGGGTCTAGTAATATTGTTTTAAAAGCTATAGTGAAAATGATAGGAGAAGATTATATAACTATAAGAGGAAATTATATAACTATAGATTTAGAAAAAATAAATGATGATAGTATTTTTTATAATATACCAATAAATGATGTATTTATTAAAGATAAATCTTTATATATAATAGGGACAAACTTGAGTATGTATTTGCATGCATAAATAACTTGGATAATAGGAGGTAATTATGAATATATCAGGGATTAAGGTTTCATTAACTGGAGAAGACTTATTAAGTATAATAAATGATTTTGTAAAGGTAGATGGATTAAAATTATCTAAAATTGATATTGGTGAAGAAATAAAATTGCAAGGAAGCTATGTAAAGGGGTTTAAAATAGATTTTATTGCAGGTGTGAAACTTAAGAGAGTAGAGAGCGGTATCATACATGGAGAAGTTACATCATTTAAAATAGCAAAAATAAAGGTATTTTCATTGCTAAGAAAAATGGCCTTGAAATACTCCTTAAAAGCAATAGAGGAAAAGGGTATAAAATATCAAGATGGTAAAGTCGTTATAAACCTAAAAAGCATATTATTGGATGTTCCTTATGTTGATTTAGATGTTTCCGATATACATATTACACAAAATATATTAAATGTAGATTTATCTAGGATAAATATATCTTTAGATGGAGCACTAAAAAAGGAAAAAGAAGAAGTTGAGGAAATAGAAGAAATAATTGAAGATATAGATCAGGACATAGTGAAAGTAAAAGATTATTATAGTGATGGAAGAAGTTATTTAGAAAACAAATTGCCTCAAAAGATAAAAACATATAGTGACTATCTATTTATAATACCAGATATGACTGCTTTACTATATAGACTTTTAAAAGATAAAAGGGTTCCAGTAAGAACAAAGTTAGTAATTTCTGGAGCAATTGCATATATAGCTTTTCCAACAGATATAATCCCAGATAATATACCTTTTATAGGAAGAATTGATGAAATTGCAGTAGCATTTTTTGCTTTAGAGAGAATTATATCAGATGTTCCGATAAAAGTAGTTTTAGAAAATTGGGAAGGAAAGAATAATATAGTTTTAATTATAAGAAATTTAATAGAGTATGTTGTTAACTTTACAGGAGCAAGAAATGTTGAAAAAATATATAATTTTTTAGATGAAATAATATCCTTATAATTGATAATTAGTAATTGATAATTGAGGATGTTTTGCTTTGCAAAACTTAAAATTTAATTAGTGCAAAGCACTTTTTATCAGTTCACAGTTCACAAGGCACAGTTCACAGTTATGGAAATAATTCAGCTTTACTGAATTAAGGAATTCTTATATCAACTCTAAAAGAGTTGATATAAGCTAAATTTCAGAAACTACGTAGTAGTTTCATCCTAAACTATGAATTGTGAATTGTGCACTGTGAACTGAAATACTTTATTTTAACAAAATTTTATCTATTATTCCGTATGACAGTGCTTCTTCAGCAGACATGAAATAATCTCTTTCCATATCTCTTTCTATAGTTTCAATTGATTGACCAGTTTTTTCACTATATATTTTATTTAATTTCCTCTTAGTTCTTAGCAGCCAATCTGTATGAATTTTTATATCTGTAGCTTGACCTTGAAAACCTCCATGAACAGATGGCTGATGTATAAGAATTTCACTATTAGGAAGAGAGTATCTTTTTCCTTTAGTACCTGCTGTAAGTAAAAGTGAACCCATACTAGCTGCAAATCCTATGCATATTGTAGATATATTTGGTTTTATATACTGCATTGTATCATATATTGCCATTCCAGCAGTAACAGATCCTCCTGGACTATTAATGTAAAAATAAATATCAGCATCAGGGTTATCTGATTCAAGAAAAAGGAGTTGTGAAACAATTATACTTGCAGTTGCATCTGTTACTTGTTCATTTAGCATGATTATTCTATCCTTAAGTAATCTTGAGTAGATGTCATAAGAGCGTTCTCCTAAATTTGTGTGTTCGATAACTACTGGTACATAACTCATTTAAATCACCTCTTTAAAATATTATTTTATAAAAATATTAAGCTGCCATAGAAAGCTGACTTGTAATTTTATTCTTTGAAGTCATTATACTTATGTTGTTTCCATTTCGTCTAAATTCTCTTGGAGATATTCCATAAAGTCTTTTAAAGGCCTTTGAAAATACTTCCTGAGAGCTAAACTGATATTTAAATGCTATATCTACAATTTTATCATCTGTATTTAAAAGTTCATTGGCTGATTCCATAAGTCTTCTCCTTCTTATATATTCAGCTACAGGCTCTCCAACCACAGAATGAAAAACTCTATGGAAATGATACTTTGATAAAAAGACATTATCTGCAATGTCTTTAAGCTCTATTTTTTGCATTAGATTAAGTTCTATATATTCAATAGATTTCTTAATACAAGCATCATAATTCATTTCTTATACCTACCTCAATTAATGTTTCTTGTATATTAATTATATTCTAACTTCGTATATAAATCCTGTCTTTTCTTGCTAATTAATAATTGAGGTTTATTTCCATAAATTTCATAGACTAAAGATTACAATATTACTAATAATAAATATATAAAGTCAAATAATATTTATAGAGGTGATATTTATGTCAAAAATGATGAGGAATATGGCAGCTGGTGCTATGATAGGAATGGCAGTAAGTGCAATGGTTTTACCACAGCTAGATAGAAAGGCACAAAGAGGCTTGAGAAGAGCTAGCAAAAGAGCTATGAATATGGCAGGAGACGCATATGATTCAATAATGGGTCATATGAAGTAGAAGAGTAGATTATCTACTCTTTTTTACCCTATAGGAAATTATATTCTAAAAATCCATGGATAAATTGCTTATAAAATATAAGTACTAAAGTTATTTCTATGAGTAAAAAATAGAATACAGTGTTTGTGCAATATTTTTCTCAGACAAGCTTCAAAAATGCATATGCGCGAAAAAAAACTATGACTCGATAAGCTCGCCTTGGCAATTTTTTTATTTTAATTTCTAAAATAAAACTATAAATTTAGTATATATAATGGTAATATTTTCAGTTTTTTGTAGTGTTTTCGATATAATTAATGATATAATAAATAAAAATGAAAAAATATACTAATTTTGATTATAAAATTTATAATTTGACGAAAAAAATCTAATTTATAGACGAGGTTTATAATAATTACTATTTAAATTTGTTAAATTATGATATAATTGAATAAAAATGAAAAATTATTAATTTATAGTAATGAAAAGGAAGAGTATTGATGGAAATTCTTGCATTAGGGGAAAAGATAAAGAGAAGAAGAAAAGAATTAGATATGACTCTTAAAGATTTAGCTGGAGACAGGATTACTCCTGGCCAAATTAGTTTGGTAGAATCAGGTAGGTCAAATCCTTCTATGGATCTATTAGAATACTTAGCAGGTGCTTTACAAACTTCAGTTGAATATTTAATGGAATCTGAAGAAACACAAGCTGAAAAGATTAGTATTTACTATGAACAAATTGCCGAGTCATATATTTTATCAGGTGATTATATGACTGGAGAGAAATATATAGAGAATGCCTTATATTATGTTGAAAAGTATAATTTAGAATATAGAAAAGCAAAGATACTATATCTAAGAGCCCAAATATATATGGCAAAAGATGAATTAACTTTAGCACAACAATTTTTCTTATCATCAAATGTAATATTCATAAAGAATAATAATTATGAAGAAATTATAAATACTTTTCTTAATCTAGGGAAAATAACTTTAAAGTTGAAAGCTTATCATTCAGCAAGTAGTTATTTGAGACAAGCAGAAAAGGTATACTTAGATAATAATATTGGTGAAGATGCATTACTTGGTGAAATATATTATTATATGGCTCAATCTTATTTTAAAATAGAAAATATAAGTAAAGCTATAGATTATTCATTTTTAGCTAAAAGCAAATTTGAACAAGTTCATAATAGAGAAGAATATGCTAAGACTTTATTATTAATTTCTGAAGAATATAATAAAAAAGGCGATTTAACTAATGCCATTAAATATTCTCAAAAAACATTGGAAGTATATAAAGAATTAGAGGAATTAAATAATGTATCAGAAATTGAGAATAATTTAGGTAAATTATTTTATGAGTTTGAAAATATAGAAGAGTCCTTTAAACATTATGAAATTTCTAAGGAAATAAGGATAAGAAGGAAGGATAATAAAATAATTGAGACCTTAATAAATATATGTGAAAATTATATAAAATTAAAGAATATTCCAAAGTGTGAAGAAATATTAGAGGAAATAAATCTATATATAGAAGAAAATGATATAGAAAAACTAATAGAATTAAAAATCTTATGGTTTAGAATTTATACTATAAAGGAGATGCAAAGAGAAGCAGAGTATACTCTACTTGATAGTTATAATTTAGCGAAGACAAATAGATTACAAAAGCAAGCAGCCCAGCTAGCAATTATGATAGGCAAATTCTATATAGATAATAAAAAGGATTTTGAAGCAGCTAAATATTTAGATGAAGGAGTTAATATTTTTAAGGAAATAGGAATACTTAAAAATTAATTCAAGCGGGGGTTTGAAATGGAAATATTATCAACTGGAGAAAAGATAAAAAGAGCTAGAGTATATAAAGGGATAACTTTAAAAGAATTATGTGGAGATAAAGTATCTATATCAAAAATGAGCTGCATTGAAAATGGTAAAATAAAAGCTGATAAAGAAATCCTAGAATATATATCCGAAAAATTAGGGATTGATTATAGCTATTTAGTAAGAGATGTAAAAGAACAAATAGTTAGTAATCTTGAATTAATAAGAGAAAACTCGATACCAGAAGATGAAATAGATAATGTTATAAATCATAATCTAAACTATGCAATACAATATTCCTATAATGATTTAGCTTTTCAACTTATACATATATTATTTAAATTTTATGTACAAAAAAGTAAGGTTGAAAATATACAATTAATAATATCTCAATATTATGATTTATACCAAAAAAATAATACTCGCGAGAATACAATAATTTACTATATAGATATGGCTACATTTTTTTATAGTATTGAAGAGTATAATGAGGCAATAAATTATTATAGTAGAACACGAGAATTGATAAAAGAAGATACAAAATTTAATGAAGTAAGATATTCATATATTTGTTATAAAGAAGGAAAAACCTATGAAAAATTAGGATTAATAGAGAATACATATTACTCATTAGGAGAATCAATAAAATATATAGATTATATTAATGATAATAAAGACAAAGGATATATATATCATTGCTTTGCAACTGCTTGTATAAAATTAAGGAAAAAAGAGGCAGACAAGTATATAAAATTAGCCTATGAATATCAAAAAGAAGATCCTATGGTTTTAGCATTAGCAAAAGGTAAAAATGGTGAAAGTTATTTTTATGTAGGGGATAAGGATAAAGCCATTAAGGAAATAAAAGAGGGAATAAAGTTATTCCCAGTAGAAAATAAGAAAAATTATGTGAAATTTTTAAATAAATGTATAAGAACTCTTTACAGTAATGAGCAATATGATGATGCTTATGAAATTACTGACGAGGCTTTAAATCTTGCAATTGATACTGATGATATAGTTCTAATAGAAGAAGCATATTACTTAAAAGGAATGATTTTGCAAAAGAAGGGGTCATATCTTCAAGCAGAAATGTATATGAATTTATCTCTGGATTCTCTTTTTAAATTTGCTAACAAAGAAAAAAGATATGAAAGATATTTAGATATGGCTGAAATGTATTATAAACTAGGGGAAGTAAAAGATTCATTAAAATATTTTACTTTAGCAATGAAATTAAATAAGAATTAATAAAAGGTAGTTTTAAAACTACCTTTTTTCTAAATATATCTTTTATATGGATGTAAAATTGCTTTTAATATACTAATTAATGAATATTTAGATGTTATACCAGGCATAAAGAACAAGCCTCTCATTGAAAAATCAACCCTTTCTAAACTTTTAAAGTTTATATTCATATTTAAATTATAGATAATATAAGCAATAAAAGCATTGACTTAAGTAATGATATTTAAGTACATTTAAGTTATTAAAAGCAAATATATATAAATAAAAAAAGTACAAAGAAACCATAATTTTGGTTTCTTTGTACTTTATTTAGTACTTTTTATTAAAATTAGTTTAGCCTCATAACCTCTAAGCTCAGTAATTATGTTTAATATTGTATTTTTTTTGGAATACTTAAAATCTATTTTAGGAAATGAAGCTTTATGAAGTATTTCTTTTTCTTCTTTATTAAGTCTATCAGGAGAACCCATAGATAGCCAATAATTATAAGATGAACCTACTCTCTCACTTATTTCATAAGTTATTATTCTTGAAGATTTTTTTATATTTTCAATATTTAATGAAATTTTTCGCTTATAAATTTTTCTTTTACCTCTTTTATTGAATATATCTTCATAACTTTGCATTTCGTTAAGTTCATCTGTATAAGAGTAAAGTAGTATGCAATATTCATCATCTTTTTTTGTTACTATATATCCATTTTCCATTGCAACTATTTCATTTCCAAGTTTGCTAAGAAGATAATATGCATAATATGATGGTTTTCTTATTCCCATATCATTGACAATACCAGGAGCACCTATAAATACCTCATTTGTTAAACTTATTTCTTTTTCAAGAACATCAAAGGCTTTTAAAAAGTTTAAAGAATTATTATTAAATATAGTATTATGGATTATATATGGAAGCATATAAGCAGTATCATAAATTTTATTTAAGCTTTTATCACAAGTAAATATATCTTCAATTACATCTAAATTATAATCTTCAATAAGAAATTGATGTAATGAATCTTTTACATCTGTTAATATAGCAGGTGTAAATTGAAATTTAAATCTTGAAATATCTATATAATCTATTTCTGAGAAGTATTCAAAGAAACTATTTAAAACTTGCCTATATTTTTCAAATGTGAAATTAGGATTATCTATTAATATAATAGGTTTTAAATCTATATAATCTAAAAATTCTATGACGCTTTTCGCCTTATTCCAATTATAAAAATCAGCTTTGGGGAATACCCCCATATCGCTATTAAACATATTTTCAAGCCTTGCATATTTAAAGTGAAGCTCATCTTGAATTTCTTCTAAAATATCCTTATTATCTTCCAAAAGTAAATCAAAGGCATCATCAAGGTTAATTATGTTACTATAATCTTTTTCAAAAACACTTAATGTTGAATCCATATCTATATGAATTTTCCATAATTTATTTTCGTAGTTGAATCTTTCATAATCCTCAAGTTCATAAGAAAGATATTCAAGTGCATCTTCTAATTTCAAAATTTCAATAGATTTAATGTTTTCAAGTTCTTTATCTGTTAGTTTATTTTTCTTTCTAAATTGCAGAGGAGTACATCCATAGTAATTCTTAAAGTTTTTATTTAAATATCTAACATGAGAAAAACCAACTTCATCAGATATATCTGAAATACTTAAATCACTATCTAATAGAAGCTTAACAGATTCTTCAACTCTAGTTAAATTAACTAAATCAGTGAAACTATATCCAGTTGCATATTTAATTTCATGAGATAAATAGTGAGGGCTTAAAAACTCTTTTTTCGCAATTTCTTGTAATGTTATATTGCTATCGTAATTATTAAATATATATTTAGAAATTCTATGATATCTAGCAAGTTGTTCAGTTTTTTCTTTTAATTCTTCTTTTTCATAAGTTAAATAATGAAAGTTATTTATAAGATGATAAAGTAAATCTACTAAAATTGATTCAATTTCTTTATCAAAATCATCAATTTTTTGAACACACTCACACAATAGTTTAGCTAAAAAGGTTCTAAGCAAGTCATATTCTTCACCTTCTTGAGCACCATCATCAGTTGAATTTGTGTAAAAGAAGATATTATTTATATCCTTATAATATTTTTCGAAGAAATAGGGATCTATATGGAATATTAAAACTTTATTATCTTTTTCGCTATATATCCTATGAGCTTCATCAACATTTATAATTTCTAATTCTTTTTCTAGTAATTCAAAAGAGTCTGTATCTATATTAATATTTATGCTTCCCCTTAAGACATATAATATTTCTATTGAATTATGCCAATGTATAGGATATTCTTTTATATTTGCATATGATATTTTAATAGGAGAATCCTCTGGATAGGTTACATACTCTCTTCTCATAAAATCACCACCTTTTATCAATTCACAATTCACAGTTAACGATTAATAATTTTTGTTAGTTCACAATTTTTACAGATAATAATTCAGCAAAGCTAAATTATAAAATTTGAATTTTAGAAACTGCGTAACAGTTTCATCATTAATTGTGAATTGTTAATTTTTAATTGTTAATTTTATTATATTATATACTATAATAAAAAAATACAAAACAAACTTTGACTTTCTTTGACTTTTGTATTATTATAAAAATAAAGAATAAAATAAATATATTAAAGTATTGATTGTAGGGAGGCGTGAAACATGAATATTGATAAAATGACATTAAGAGTACAGGAAGCATTGAATAATGCAAGTTTATTAGCAGTTAAATATAATCATCAACAAGTTGAACTAGTACATTTATTTGGAGCTTTATTAGAGCAAGAAGATGGATTGATTCCAAATATATTAACTAAGATGGGAATAAAAACTAAATCCTTAGATGAAGATTTAAATAAGATATTAGAAAAGATGCCAAAGGTTTTGGGTGAAGGGGCTAATTCTTCTGGTGTTTATGCAACTAGGCAAATTGAAGAAGTTTTGGTAAAAGCTGAAGATATATCTAAAAAGTTTGAAGATTCTTATATTAGCGTTGAGCATATAATGCTTGCAATAATTGAAATAGATAAGAATGGTGAGGTAAAAAATTTACTAAATAAATATAATATAAATAAAAAGACTTTTATGGATATTTTAAAGGAAGTCAGAGGAAATCAAAGGGTAGAAACTCAAGATCCAGAAGGAACTTATGATGCATTAAGTAAATATGGAACAAATCTTACAAACCTTGCAAAGAAACATAAACTTGATCCAGTTATAGGCAGAGATGAAGAAATTAGAAGGGTTATAAGAATACTTTCAAGAAGAACAAAAAATAATCCTGTATTAATTGGTGAGCCGGGAGTTGGAAAAACAGCTATAATAGAAGGATTAGCAGAAAGGATAATTAAAGGAGATGTTCCTGAAGGATTAAAGAATAAGGTAATTTTTTCTCTAGATATGGGATCACTTATAGCTGGAGCTAAATATAGGGGGGAATTTGAAGAAAGATTAAAAGCTGTTTTAAAAGAAGTCCAAGGTAGTGAAGGAAGAATAATATTATTTATTGATGAAATTCATACTATAGTGGGAGCTGGTAAGACAGATGGAGCAATGGATGCTGGAAATTTAATAAAACCATTGTTGGCAAGGGGAGAACTTCATTGTATAGGAGCTACAACTTTTGATGAGTATAGGCAATATATAGAAAAAGATAAAGCACTAGAAAGAAGATTTCAACCAGTAATTGTAGAAGAACCTACAGTAGAAGATACTATTTCTATTTTAAGGGGATTAAAAGAAAGATTTGAAATTCATCATGGTGTAAGAATACATGACTCTTCATTAATAGCTGCAGCCAAACTATCTCATAGATATATTCAAGATAGATATCTTCCAGATAAAGCCATAGATTTAATAGATGAAGCCGGGGCTATGATAAGAACAGAAATAGATTCAATTCCAACAGAAATAGACAATATAAGAAGAAAATTATTTCAATTAGAAATAGAAAAAGAAGCATTAACTAAAGAAAGTGATGAGGGATCTAAAAAGAAGTTACAAGCTTTAGAGAAAGATATAGCAGAACTGAAAGCTAATAATGATGAAATGACAGCAAAGTTTGAGAAAGAAAGAGGAGCTATAGTAAATCTTAGAGATTTAAAATCTAAATTAGATGATGCAAGAGGAAATTTAGAAGCAGCTCAAAGAAATTATGATTATAATAAAGCGGCAGAGATACAATATAGTATAATTCCATTATTAGAAGAAGAAATAAAGCAAAAAGAAGTAGAAGTAAAGGAAAATTATGAAGGTGCTCTTTTAAAAGAAGAAGTAACTGAAGAAGAAGTTTCCAAAATACTTTCTAAGTGGACTGGAATACCAGTTACGAATTTATTAGAAGGAGAAAGAGAAAAACTTTTAAGACTAGAAGATGAGATGAAAAACAGAGTAATAGGGCAGGAAGAAGCAATAACAGCTGTTTCAAATGCAATATTAAGAGCGAGAGCTGGATTAAAAGATGTAAATAAGCCAATAGGATCATTTATATTTTTAGGGCCTACAGGAGTAGGTAAAACAGAACTTGCAAAAACTTTAGCTAGAAACTTATTTGATTCTGAAGAAAGTATAATAAGAATTGATATGTCAGAATATATGGAAAAACATTCTGTATCTAGATTAGTTGGAGCTCCTCCAGGATATGTAGGATATGATGAAGGTGGTCAACTTACTGAAGCTGTAAGAAGGAATCCATATAGTGTAATCTTATTTGATGAAATAGAAAAGGCTCATGAAGATGTATTTAATATATTTTTACAAATATTAGATGATGGTAGATTGACAGATAATAAGGGAAAGACAGTGGATTTTAAAAATACAATAATAATTATGACATCTAATATAGGAAGTAGCTATCTTTTAGAAAATAAGAGTGAAGAAATAGTAGATGATAGTATAAGAACTCAAGTTGAGAATGAAATGAAGTTAAGATTTAAGCCTGAATTTTTAAATAGAGTAGATGATATAATTATGTTTAAACCATTATCAGAAAATGGTATTAAGAAAATAATAGATATATTCCTAAGGGATGTTGTAAATAGACTAAAGGATAAGAATATTACTTTAAAAGTTACTGATTCTGCCAAAACAATGATGGCAAAGGAAGGATACGATCCAGTTTATGGGGCAAGACCATTAAAAAGATATATTCAAAATACACTTGAAAATAATCTAGCAAGAAAGATTATAAAAGGTGAAATTGGCTATGGCTCAAATGTTATTGTAGATATACAAGATGACAAAATAATAATAGAATAATTAACTCTTGTATAAAGCTTAAATCTTAGTTAAGTTAAGAGCATGAGTTAAAAAGTTAAATTTTAATGAAAACAGAAAGAGAAGTAGTAACTACTTCTCTTTCCATTTTTATATTATTTAATTGTAGATTCGTATTGTTGAACCATTCTCTTAACCATTTCTCCACCAACGCTACCGCATTGTTTAGAAGAAAGATTTCCATTATAGTCAGAGAAAGGAACTCCCATTTCATTAGCTACTTCATTTTTGAATTTAGCTAATCCTTGTTTAGCTTCTGGAACTAATTTTGTTGCCATAATAAATTCCTCCTTATAACTTTAAAAGTTTTTTATTGAGTATTTTACAAAGTTTGTTTGACTTTGTACTATTATATTGTGCAAATAAAATCTTTATAAACTATAAAATTTAATACATTAGAGGAAATTTGGACATTAAAAAGAATATAATGGTACAAACTATAAAAAAAGGTTATTTGAAAATAATTTTCAAATAACCTTTGTGATTTCTAATTACTTCTTTTTTGCATTTTTAAAATTGCGATTACTACAGGAATTGAGACTAGTGCTGATAAAACAGCTTCAGCTATACCATTGGTACCTATTACCGAAAGTAAAGCAATAGTAACTTTACCTAAAGAACCCGATGAAATGGTTCCTCTTTGCATAAGTATTGATGCATAATCCTTAAAATAAATCAAGTAAATTGATCCAAGTACACCTATTGTATTAGTTAATGAACCACAAATAGCAGCTATTCCAATAGATAGTCTTTTATTTTTCAATTTTGATCTTAAAAAGATATAAACATAATATGATACAACCCCTATCAATACTCTAGGAAGTATTGAAACTAATGGGTTATAAAAAAATGGTGACATTGGTGTTGGAGTTGTTATATTTTGATATATAGAAAATAATCCAAATATAAAACCAATAGAAGCTCCAGCTATAGGGCCTTCTATTATAGCACCAATTATTACAGGTAAATGTAAAATAGTTAATTTGAAAAGTGGTAATGGTATAAACCCAAGACCTGTTAGTCCTAAGAATAAACAAATACCGGAAAGCATAGCAACTACTACCATTTTCCTGACGTTTTCACGAGAATTTCCCATCCCTCTAGTATTTAACATTTTAACTCCTCCGTTCTTATTCCTTTTAGGATATAATTCGGCAAAAAATAAATTTTTGCATTTTGTTCGGTTTACAAAGAATACCGACTCCTATATTTTATCATATATCAATAAACTGTAAAGTAAAATTTTCACAATGTCGATAACTTAATAGTTGCAAATTTATTATACTTGTTATAGTATATATATAACAAGTATAATAAATTAAGAGGTGATTAAATGCTTCAAATAATAAATTTTTCAAAATCATATAAAAATGGGAAAAAAGCAGCAAATAATATTTCTATAACAGTAAATAAAGGTGAGATATTTGCATTTATAGGTCATAATGGTGCAGGAAAAACAACAACAATTAAGTCAGTTGTAGGAATTTTAGAATTCGAAGAAGGAGATATATTAATTGATGGAACTTCAATTAAAAAGGAACCTTTAAAATGTAAAAGTAAAATAGCATATATACCTGATAATCCAGATATTTATGAAGCCCTTACTGGAATTCAATATCTTAATTTTATAGCAGATATTTATGAGGTTTCAAAAGGTGAAAGAGAAGAATTAATAAAGTTATATTCAGAAAAATTTGAAATAATAAATGCACTTGGAGATTTAATTTCTTCTTATTCACATGGTATGAAACAAAAGCTAGTTTTAATTTCAGCATTAATTCACAAGCCTAAACTTTTAGTTTTAGATGAACCTTTTGTTGGTTTAGATCCAAAGGCTGCTCATATTTTAAAAGAGGAAATGAAAAAGATATGCAAGGAAGGTGCTGCAATATTTTTCTCAACTCATGTTCTTGAAGTAGCAGAAAAATTATGTGATAAGGTTGCTATAATAAAAGAAGGAAATATAGTAACTCAAGGAAAAATGAATGATGTTAAGGGAAATAGTTCTTTAGAAGATATCTTTATGGAGTTGATTGATAATGAATAAAATATATATTCTATTTAAGACCACTTTAATAAATTCTTTAGGTATAAATAAAATTATAAAAGAAAAATCAAAAAAGGAAAAAATAAAGAATATATCCATATTTCTTTCAATAGCAATAGCAATTTCATCATTAGTTTTTTCTACAACAATATCTACTTATCATGCTGCAAATGAATTAGACAAAATGGGACTTTTAAATTTGCAGATTATAATGGGATTTATTTTAAGTTCTTTAATTATTTTTTTTACTTCAATATATAAGGCTCAAGGACTTTTATTTTCATCTAAGGATTATGATTTACTTATGAGCTTACCAATTAAGAGAAGTGCCATATTGATAAATAAAATGCTTAACTTATTAGGATTGAATTATTTTATACTATTATTTGCTTTTTTACCACAAGCTATTGTTTATTTCTTAAAAGCAGATATTCAGTATTTATATTTTGTTTATCTATTTTTTGTATTTATATTTTTACCATTAATACCAATAGTGCTTTCATCATTTTTTGCTTTTATTATTAGTTATATTTCTTCAAAGATGAGATATAAAAACTTGATAATAAATATAGGTACTATACTTATATCTTTAATAGTAGTAGTAGCTTTGTATAACAGTGGAAACTTAATACAAGATATTATAATTAATAGTAAATCACTAGCGGAAGGTATTTCTAATATATATCCACCTTCAATTTATGCAACAAGGGCTTTGGTTAGTTTAAGTTTAAAAGATTTATTAGTGTTTATTAGTATATCACTTTTAGTATTTGCCATATTTATATTTATATTTAGCAAGAGTTTTAAAATAATAAATTCAAAGCTACAAGAATCCTTTAGTAAATCTAATTATAAATTAGGAGATATAAATACATCTTCACAAATAGTTTCTTTAATTAGAAAAGAAATAAAAAGATATTTTTCTACACCTATTTATGTCTTAAATACTATAATAGGACCAATAATGATTATAGCGGCAGCTGTAGCAACATTACTTTTTGGAAAAGATATGCTTTTTAAAATCTCAGAAATTAATTTTTCAGAAGAATTAATACCGTTATTTACCATTTCACTTGTATGCGGAATTTTATCAATATCTTGTACTACTAATTCATCTATATCATTGGAAGGTAAAAATTTATGGATATTAAAGTCTTCTCCAATTAAGGCTATTGATATATTTAAAAGTAAAATAGCATTAAATTTAATATTAATTTTACCAGCTACTATAGTAAGTGATATTATATTCTTTACAGCGTTGAAATTATCACTTATAAATGTTTTGGCGCTATTATTGATAACTAGTATATACTCTTTTATTGTATCTATATTAGGATTAATAATAAACTTATACTTTCCTAAGTTGAATTGGACAACAGAAACATCAGTTGTAAAACAAGGAGCAAGTGTTATGATACAAATGTTATTATCAGCAGCAATTGTAGCAATTCCAACGATAATATTTATTTTAACTGATATAAAAAATTATAATTTATTTATAATAACAATAATCATATACTTATCAGTTATTTTGATAGTTTTATGGAAGAGTTTAAATATAGTAGGAGTTAAGTTGTTTAATAAATTGTAAAAAGTGCGAAGAACTTTTCTAGTGTGAACTGTGAACTGAAGCAAAGGATGTGTTAAATTGATTTTAAGAATAGATTTTGATTCGGAAACTCCAATATATGTTCAAATAAAGAATCAGGTTATTGAGTGTATTGCTAAATGTGAGATTGAAATAGGGGAGGAGCTACCTTCAGTGAGAGCATTGGCAGAAGATATAGGGGTAAATATGCATACTGTTAATAAAGCATACAATATGCTTAAGGATGAAGGGTATATTAAAATTGATCGAAGGAAAGGTGCGGTTGTTTCATTGAATTTAAATCAATCAATGGAGAAATTTAGAGAAGATTTAAATGAAAATTTATATTTTTATATGGCTCAGTGCTTTAATAGAAATATAAATAAAGAAGATGTTAAGGATTTTATTGATAAAATATTTATAGATTTTAAAAAAGAGGAGTAATTATATGGATACAATAATCAGTTGTGTATTAATGTTATTCTTAAGTCTAATATTATATTTTAGTGGGTTATATGTTAACAAATTTTCTAATAATGGAATTGTTTTTGGAGTAAGAGTTCCTAAGGAATATGAAAGATGTGAAGAGATAAAGATTTTAGAAAAAAAATATAAGAAAGCTTATATTATGTCAATACTTCCATGCACAATACTTCTAAATTTTATAGTTTTTATAATTCCTAAGCTATATATTTTTCTTATAGCAACATTTCTTTTACTAGTTCTTGTCAATATACCAGTAATCATATATTGGAAAAAGTTAAGTGAATTAAAAAAGGAAAAGAAGTGGGGAAAACTAGGAAAAAATGTAGTAGTAGTAGACACATCTATAAGAAAACCTAAAAATAATGAAGATATAGTTGGAATAAAAAACAAGCATTTTTTATTGATAATTATTGTGCCAATAATAAATATAATATTAACGTCTATATATTATAAAAATATTCCCGAAAAATTTCCTATACATTTCAATTCTTCAGGTGTGGCAGATGGATTTGCTTCAAAGTCAGGTTTATTAGGATTAATAAATTTAATGATGTTGCCTTTAATGGAGATAATAATGATTTTATTTTTTATGACTATAAATAAATTTGCTATCAATGGTAAAGTTGATATAAATAGTGGAACTTTAAGTGAAATAAAAGAACAAAGAAAAATATTTAAAGTATATAATTCATTTTTTTTATATAGCATATTGATTGAAATTGTAATTTTATTTTCATTAATTCAATTTTCAATAATATATAGCTGGAGTTCGAACACAATAAAGTTAATAAGTATAATATCTTTAATAATTATATTATTTACAGTAATAGTGATTACTATATTAGGTTATAAAATAGGTCAGGGTGGTAAAAATATAAAAATAAATAAGCTGGATGAAGAAATATATAGAGATGACGATAAAAATTGGATTTTAGGAAACTTTTATTACAATAGGAATGATCCAAGTATATTTGTAGAAAAGAGAATAGGTATTGGTTGGGATGTTAACTTAGGAAATCCAATAGGAATGTTTATAATGATTTTACCTATTATACTAATAATAGCAACAATAATATACTTCTTTGTAAAAGGAATATAAACGAATAACATAGGAGGTGTATTTGTTTTGGAAGGTTTATCAATTATTTTATCAGTAAATAGCTTTATAATAACTATGATTATTTTATCATACTATCTAAATAATTCTTCTAATAAAGGAATATACTTTGGTGTTAGAATTCCACAAAAATACCAAGGAGAAAATGAAATCAAAAGGTTAGAAAAAAATTATAAGAAAAACGTAATTTATTTATTTTCTATTTTAACAGTAATAATTAATCTCATTATAATTTTTAACTTAAAATCTAGTGAGTTTGTAATATCAATGATAATGATTATATCAGTAGTATCTATGCTTCTAGCTCATAGTATATTATTTGTAATTTATTATAAAAAAGTTAAGTTATTAAAAGAAATAAATAATTGGAATTATAAAACAAATAATGTTGTAGTGATAGATACTACTTTAAGAAAGCCAAAGAAAAATGAAAAGTATAAAGCTTTAAATGAAAAAATATTTTTAATACCAATTATAATTCCTATTAGTACATTAATTTTAACTGTATCAAGAAAAGAATATTTTGTAAGTGAAGATTTATATAAAATTTATAAAACACCTATTTATGGAATTATATTATGTATAATTATGTTTATACTAACTAAAATCACATTAAGTTCAAAGGTAGATTTAAATAGTGGAAGTATTCAAACTGCAGTAAAGAGAAAAAAGAAATTCAAAAGAGTAATTTCTATATTTTTATTTATAGCTGAAATAGAAACTATATTGTTATATTCCGTAATTCAAATTGGAGTAGTTTATAACTTTAACAGTATGCCAATAGAAAACTTAATTAATATTGTTATTTTAGTTAGTATGCTTATATTTATATTAATATTTATAATAATAGGACAGGGTGGAAGGAATATAAAAGAAGACACTGAAAATGATGACTTATACAAAAATGATGATGATAAATGGATTTTAGGAATGTTTTATTATAATAAAAATGACCCAGCATTCATGGTTGAAAAAAGAGTTGGTATAGGCTCTACAATTAATTTTGCAAATAAAAAAGCTGTAATTATTTTTATATTACTTATAGCATTGATAATTATTTTTTCTATACATGACCTAAAGTTTAGTTCTTAGGAATTTATTAAGTAAATATAATAATAGGAGGTAATTTCTATTACCTTTTCTATTACTATATATTTTAGGGGGAAGAATTATGGTTAGCAAATTATCAATTATGTTTATGATCTTTAGCTTATTAGTGAGTATAGCATTACCAATAGGAGGAATTATATTTTTAAAAAAGAAGTATAATGTTAGCTTGAAAGTATTTTTTATAGGTGCAGTAGCATTTTTTATTTCAGTACAAATTCTAGAAGCTCCAATACATTCATATTTCTTAAAGATGAATAGTTCAACGGCAGAATTTTTATTAAGTACACCAGCTGCGTATATGCTATATGGTGGACTTATGGCTGGAATATTTGAAGAAACTGCAAGATTTATTTGTTTTAAGTTTATAGTAAAAGAAAGAGATGTAGTAAGTGGAATAACATATGGAGTCGGTCATGGTGGAATAGAGGCAATATTAATCGGTGCAATAAGTAGTATAAATTCAATAGTTTATGCCACATTGATTAATAAAAATGCCTTTCAGTCAATGATGGAGGCTGCATTAGTGCCTAAGGATGTTATTAATAGCACTTATAGTCAATTTGTAAATAGTAGTTCTATTATATGGCTAATGCCAGGAATAGAAAGAATTATTGCAGTAATGATTCATATAGCTTTATCAATTATAGTATTATACGCAGTTAAAGAGAGAAAATATATTTATTATATTATAGCAATTTTATTACATGCAATAATAGATTTTCCAGCTGCGCTATATCAAGTGGGAGTAATAAAAAATGTATTTATAGTAGAAGGAATATTAGTTGTTTTAGTGGTTTTATTAAATATATATGTATTTAAAAATTTCGTAAGAAAGTTCAAGATTAATAATGAAATATTGTAAAAATAATAGTATAATATTATAAAAATATTAAATTTATAAGATTTCAATGAGACTATCATAAACAAGATAAAATTAAAAATGAATAGTTATTTATGTAATTTGTTTTAAATTACTAAAAACTTAATTTTGAAAACTCCCATGGGAGTTTTTTCAATAATTTTTAATTGTTGATAGCATACAAAGGGGGCAAATTTATGAAGAATATTTTGATAAGAAGAGCTAGAGTTGGAGAAGAAGTTAAAATATTAAATTTAGTTAAGGAAGTGCTAAATCTTTATGGATTAGATTTAAATCCAGAAGGTGAAGATCTAGATATAACAGATATATCTAAATACTATATTCAAAATAATGGGGATTTTGAAGTTATAGAAATAAATGGACAAATAATAGGAACGTATGGAATTTATAAGATTGATGATGAGACTTGTGAATTAAGAAAAATGTATCTAAAGCAGGAATTCCAAGGAATGGGTCTTGGAAATATTATGATAGAGAACTCTTTTAAAATTGCTAAAGCTCTTAATTATAGAAGAATTACACTACAGACGAATTCAGTTTTATATAAGGCTATAAAGCTATATAAAAAATATGGATTTGAAGACTTTAATGAAGAAGTATGTGCTAGATGTGATATAGCCATGGTAAAAGAAATTGCTCAATGTTAAGCATAAGAAGGAAGGGTAACAATAATGTATTATAATACTAAAATTGAAGATTTAAAAATAAGAGAAGCAATAATAGAAGATACTAAATTAATACTAAATTTAATAATTGAAATGGCGGAGTATGAAAAATTAGCACATGAAGTTGTAGCAACTGAAGAAAGTCTTGGTAAATCAATATTTATTAAAAAAAGAGCAAATGCATTAATATTGGAATTAGATGAAAAACCAATTGGATATGTAATATACTTCTTTAATTACTCCACATTCAATGGTGCATCTGGATTATATCTTGAAGATATATACATAAAAAAGGAGTACAGAGGAAATGGAATAGGGAAGGAAGTATTTAATCTTTTATTTAAAATAGCTTTAGAAGAAGATTGTAAAAGAATAGAATGGACTTGTCTTAATTGGAATGAACCTGCAAAACAATTTTACAAATCTTTAGGGGCATCACCTATGGATGAGTGGACAGTTCACAGGCTTACAGAAAATGATATAATTAGTTTAGTTCAAAAAAATTAAACTTTGCTTTAAGGGAAACCAATAATTTTTGGTTTCCCTTAATTATTTCAATTTTTTATTGACATATGGGAAAATTTGCTATACTATCATGATAACACTTTAAAGTGATAAAGTGAAGGGGGCTAGTTATGTATAAGAATATAATTCCAGATGGGACAAGGGATTTAACTAATGAAGAATGTATGAGAAAGTCAAAGGTAATAAATTCTATAAACAAGGTTTTTGACTTATGGGGCTATAAAGAAGTTATGACGCCAAGTATAGAATTTTATGAAAGTTTTAGATATGAGCATTCAGGTATTAAAGAAGAAAATGTTTATAAGTTTTTTGATTCTAAGGGAAGAATTCTGGCATTAAGACCAGATATGACTATACCAATAGTAAGGTTAGTTTCTACTAGATTTAAAAATATGAGTTCAGCAATAAAACTTAGATATTGTGCTAATATATATAAGGTTTTTGAAGAATTTAGCGGTAAAATAAATGAATACACAGATTGTGGAATTGAATTTATAAGCAAGGAAAAGGAATTTTCAGATTTAGAAGCATTGATAATTGCAATAGATTCTTTAAAATCCATAGGTATTAGCAATTTTAAAATAGAAATTGGAGAAATTAACTTTTTAAAATCAGCAATAGAAGATTTGTGTATTTCAGAAGAAGAAAAGACAACTTTAGCAAGGTTAATAGAAAAGAAAGAAATTGAAAGCTTAAATAAATTTTTAAATACAATAAATATAGATGAAAGCATAAAAAAATTCTTTTTAAATCTTCCATTAACCTTTGGTAGTGGCTTAGGGGTTTTAAGCAAGTATAAGGAAATGTCTTTTAATTGCAAGATGTTAAATAGTGTAAGGTATTTAGAAAAGTTAGCAGAAGATTTAAGAGTAATAGGTTATGATAAGTACTTGAGTTTTGATTTAGGTTTAACTCCAAGGCTTAGCTTTTATACAGGAATAATATTTAGAGGCTTTATAGAAGGTTCTGGTAATATAGTTTTAAGTGGAGGGAGATATGATAATTTAATTGGAAATGTAAAAAAAGATTTTGGGGCAATAGGATTTTCAATTAATGTAGATGAATTGGAGAGTATTTTAGATAATAATTTAGAAAAGAAGCTTAAGTACAATATAATTTTTAATGAAAGTAATAAAATAGAAGCTATAAAGAAAGGTTTTGAGTTAAGAGAAAAAGGCTTTGTAGTTGAACTTATTCCTTCAAAAGATGAAGAAAATATAAATATAATTGAGGAGGAGTATTATGGGTATTAGTATAGCTTTAACTAAGGGAAGACTAGAAAAGGATACAACTAAGATATTGCAAAAGGCTGGTTTTGGAATAGATGAATTAAAAGATAAGGGGAGAAAACTTATTTTTAAGGATACTAAATATGATGTAAGTTATTTTTTAGTAAAGGCAAGTGACAGTATAACTTATGTAGATCATGGAGTTGCAGATATTGGGGTAGTAGGATTAGATACATTAAATGAAAAAGAGCATAGCTCCTATGAATTAATGAATTTAGGAATAGGAAAGTGTAAGTTTATAGTAGCAGCAATGCCAGATAAAGATTTATTTTCTATGAAAGGTCATATAAAAATAGGGACAAAATATCCAAAAGTAGCAAAGGATTATTTTAAAGCAAATAACATTGATATAGAAGTAATAAAAATAGAAGGTTCAGTAGAACTTGCACCAATACTAGGTTTGTGTGATGGAATTGTAGATATAATGGAAACTGGTACAACTTTAAAGGAAAATGGACTTGTAGTTTTAAGAGAAATAAAAGATATAAGTGCAAGATTAATTGTTAATAAGGCAAGCTTTAAGCTTAAGCAAGAAGAAATTAGCTTTGTATTAGAAAAAATAAGAGATGTTATAAGCAATAAATAAAGGGGACAAGGGCTATGGTGAAATTATTTAATTTAGCAGTAAATAATGAAGAAGAAATACTAGAGATAATAAAAAATAGGGAAGAAGATTTAGATGTTATAAATGATGTAAAACTTATATTAGAAGAAGTTAAAAAAGATAAGGATAAAGCATTAATAAAATTTAATAAGCTTTTTGATAAAGTGGATATTACTAATTTAAAAGTATCTAAAGAAGAAATAAATGAAGCTTTTAACTTAGTAGAAGAAGATTTTATTGACGCT
This sequence comes from Clostridium sp. C8, assembly GCF_001010885.1. Lineage (NCBI taxonomy): Bacteria > Bacillati > Bacillota > Clostridia > Eubacteriales > Clostridiaceae > Clostridium > Clostridium sp. C8. Next base: position 50,849 of record NZ_LBMX01000054.1, read on the forward strand.
ATTAAAGGCTCAATAGAAAATGTTAAAAAATATCATGAAAAGCAAGTTAAAAATGGATACTCTATAATTGAAAAAAACGGAGTTTTTATGGGACAATTAGTAACTCCACTACAAAGAGTCGGAGTTTATGTGCCAGGGGGAACAGCATCTTATCCTTCATCTGTAGTTATGAATGTTATACCAGCTAAAATAGCGGGAGTATCTGAAATAGTTATGGTTACACCACCTAAAAAGGATGGAAGTATAAATCCATATATATTAGTAGCAGCATCTTTAGCAGGGGTAAGTGAAATATACAAGGTAGGTGGAGCTCAATCAATAGGAGCTTTAGCTTATGGAACTGAAACTATAAAAAATGTTGATAAAATAGTTGGACCAGGAAATATATATGTTGCGATGGCTAAGAAATTAGTGTTTGGAACTGTTGATATAGATATGGTTGCAGGACCAAGTGAAATATTAGTTATTGCAGATGAAAACTCAAATAGTAAATATATTGCTGCAGATTTAATGTCTCAAGCAGAACATGATAAAAGAGCAGCATCTATATTATTAACTACTTCAGAAAAACTTTATAATGAAGTTTTAGAAGAAATAAATATTCAAATAAAGGATTTAGAAAGAAAAGATATTATAGAAGAATCATTAAAAAATTATGGAATGGCAGTAATTTGTGAAGATATAAATAAATGCATAGAACTTTCAAATAAAATAGCACCAGAGCATTTAGAATTAATGATAGAAAATCCATTAGAGTATCTTGGTAGTGTAAAAAATGCAGGCTCTATATTTTTAGGTTATTATTCTCCAGAGCCACTTGGAGATTATTATGCAGGGCCAAACCATGTATTACCTACTAATGGAACAGCAAGATTTTCGTCACCTCTTTCAGTTGATAGCTTTATAAAGAAAAGTTCATATCTTTATTATTCAAAAGAAGAATTACAAAAGGTATCAAAAAATATAATGATTTTAGCAGAAAAAGAAGGCTTAACAGCCCATAGAAATTCAGTGAAAGTGAGGGTTAACAATGATTAAAGATATTGGGGTATATTCAGTAAATAATGATGAAAAGATAAGATTAAATGGAAATGAAAATCCAGTTGATTGTAGTGAAGAGGAAATTAGAAATATAATTAGTAAGTTATTAAAAGTAGAGTTAAATAGATATCCAAATACTGATGGAGATAAAGTAAGAGAAGCTTATGCTGACATTTTAGGTTTAACTAAAGAAAACTTAATAATTGGAAATGGATCAGATGAAATGATTAACTTAGTAATAAGTAAAAATATATCAAAGGGAGATAAAGTGCTTACATTAACTCCAGATTTCACAATGTATGATTTTTATACTGATTTAAATGATGGGAAACTAATTAAGTATGATATTGATTTAGAAAATGGTGTTGATATAAATAAGTTTATAAATAAAGGGTTGGAAGAGAATGCTAAGTTAGTTATATTTTCTAACCCAAACAACCCAACAGGATATGGATTTAAAATAGATGAAATAAAAAAGGTATTAAATGCATTTAGAGATAAAGTTGTTTTAGTGGATGAAGCTTATTTTGAATTTTATGGCGAAACTATGGTTCCTTTCATTAATGAATATGACAATTTAATAGTAACAAGAACACTATCAAAGGCTTGGGGACTAGCAGCTATAAGAGTTGGATTTTTAATATCAAAGGTTGGAAATATAAAGAAATTAGAAAAATACAAAACACCTTATAATGTAAATTCCATATCTCAAGAAATTGCGATAGAAGTTCTAAAGAATGAAAAAAGATTTAAAGAAAATTTAGATATGATAATTGAAGAAAGAGAAAACCTATATAACTCTTTATTAGATATACAAGAAAAAGCAAATGAAAAAGATATAGATATAAAATTTTATAAATCTAAAGCAAATTTTATATATGGAAGATCTAAAGAAAAGGAAAAGATTATTAATGCTTTAAATAATAATGATATAATAATTAGAAATTTTAATGATGATGGCTTTAGAATAACAGTTGGATTATCAAGTGAAAATAAAAAAGTTTTAGACTTAATTGATAAAGCTTTATTTGGAGGTGAAATTTGTGAGTAGAATTTCTTCTATAAAGAGAGAAACAAAAGAAACAAAGATATTATTAGCAATAAATATAGATGGCGAGGGAAAAAGTGAAATAAATACTCCAGTAGGCTTTTTTAATCATATGCTAACTTTATTTTCATTTCATAGTGGAATAGATATAAATCTAGAAGCTACAGGTGATATAGATGTATGTGATCATCATCTAGTAGAAGATATAGGTATATGTATAGGACAAGCTTTAGATAAGGCATTAGATAAGAGAGTTGGGATAAAGAGATATGGAATGAGCTATGTACCTATGGATGAAGCTTTAAGTCAAGTGATTTTGGATTTAAGTGGAAGAAGCTTTTTACACTTTGATTGTGAATTTAAAAGAGAACAAATAGGGAGTTTTTCAACAGAAATGGCAAAGGAATTTTTTAGATCTGTAGCAAGCAATTCTAATTCTACTATTCATGTTAGAAACTTATATGGTGAAAATGATCATCATAAAATAGAAGGTATATTTAAGGCTTTTGGAAGAAGCCTTAAAGAAGCAGTAAGTTATGGTGAGGATAAGAATAAGATTTTATCTAGCAAGGGAAATTTATAGTTTATAGTAAGGAAAAGGGTAAATTTATGATTGCTGTTATTGATTATGGAATGGGAAATTTAAAAAGTATAGAAAATGCTTTGAAATTATTAAAAATAGAAGCTGTTATAACAAAGGATAGAGAAATAATAAAAAAAGCCAAGGCTATAATATTACCAGGAGTTGGTGCCTTTAAGCAAGCTATGGATAATTTGAAAATCAATGATTTAGATAAAATATTGCTACAAGAAGCTAAAGATGGTAAATACCTTCTTGGAGTTTGTCTTGGAATGCAAATTTTATTTGAAAAGGGTTTTGAAGGAATGGAATGTGAGGGACTTGGACTATTAAAAGGTGAAATTAAAAAGATAGAGCCAAAGGAAAAGGTTAAAATTCCTCATATGGGATGGAATAAATTAATTATAAATAAAGAAGATGAAGTTATTGACAACTTAGGTGGGGATAAATTTATCTATTATGTTCATAGTTTTATGGCAACAGAATATAAAGATGAGGATTTAGTTGCTTATTCTAATTACGGTGGTGTAAAAATACCAGGAATATTTAGATCAAAGAATATAATAGGTATGCAATTTCATCCAGAAAAGAGTGGAGAAGTTGGGCTAAGTTTATTAGAAAAGTTTGGGGAGATGATATTATGATAATAATTCCAGCAATTGATATTATAGATGGTAAGGCAGTTAGGCTATATCAAGGAAATTATGATAAAAAAGACAGCATAAAAGGAGAAGTTTTAGAAATAGCTAAATCCTTTAAAGATGCAGGGGCTGAGCTTATTCATTTAGTAGATTTAGATGGAGCAAAGGAAGGAAAGCTTGTAAATAAAGATTTAATTTTAAATGTTGTTAAAACCTTAAATATAGATGTAGAAGTTGGAGGCGGAATTAGAACCTTTGAAGACATTAAAGCTTTAATAGATGGTGGAGTAAGAAGAGTTATCTTAGGAACAGTAGCCATTGAAGATAAGGAATTATTAAAAAAAGCTGTAGAAGAATTTAAAGAAAAAATTGCGATAGCTATAGACTTTAAAGATGGATTTATATGCACAAAGGGCTGGATAAATAAAAGTAAAACTCACTATATAGATTTAATAAAGGAAATTAAAGAGTTAGAAGTTACAAATATAATTGTAACTGATATAAGTAAAGATGGAACACTAGAGGGACCAAATGTAGATATAATAAAGGAAATAAGTGAAATTACTAATATAGATATAACTTCATCTGGAGGAATAAAAAATATAGATAATATAATTACTTTAAATAAGCTAAATATTTATGGATGTATAGTAGGAAAAGCTATATATTCAAAAGATGTAAATTTAAAAGAAGCTATAGATTCTGTAAAGTAGGTGAAGTTATGCATACTAAGAGAATAATACCATGTTTAGATGTTAAAGACGGAAAAGTAGTTAAAGGAATTAACTTTGAAGGACTTAAAGAAGTTGGAGATCCAGTAACACTGGCAGAAGAATATTATATTCAAGGTGCTGATGAGATAGTATTTTTAGATATTACTGCTACGCATGAAAAAAGAAAAACAATTGTTGAATTAGTAGAAAAGGTATCTGAAAAAGTTTTTATTCCCTTTACTGTAGGTGGAGGAATAAGCAATATAGATGAAATAAGAAATATTTTAAGAGCTGGTGCAGATAAAATAAGCTTAAATTCGGCTGCTATAAGAAATAAAAACTTAATTAAAGAAGGAGCTTATTACTTTGGAAATCAATGTATAGTACTAGCTGTTGATGCAAAAAGAGTAGAAAAAAATAAATGGAATGTATTTATAAATGGTGGAAGAATTGATACAGGAATAGAGTTATTTAGCTGGATAGAAGAAGGGTACAAACTAGGAGCTGGAGAAATACTATTGACTTCAATGGATGCAGATGGAACTAAAAAAGGGTTTGACTTAGAACTAACAAGAAAAGTTAGTGAACTTGTGGACATTCCAGTTATAGCATCAGGTGGGTGTGGAAAAATAGAAGATTTTAAAGATGTATTTATAGAAGGAAAAGCAGATGCAGCTTTAGCAGCTTCCTTATTTCACTATGGAAATTTAAAAGTTAAAGATGTTAAAGAATATTTAATAAAAAATGATATTGGGGTTAGGTATTAATATGGAGTTTGATATAAATTTAATAGATTTTAATAAAGGAAATGGTTTAGTTCCAGCAATTATTCAAGATTTTAATACTAAGGAGGTATTAATGCTTGCCTATATGTCAAAGCAAAGCCTATTAAAGACCTTAGAAACAAAAATGACTTGGTTTTACAGCAGAAGTAGAAATGAGCTTTGGAATAAAGGAGCTACTTCAGGGCATATTCAAACAGTTAAAGAGTTAAAAGTAGATTGTGATTTAGATACAATACTAGTTTTAGTAGAACAAAAGGGAGCAGCTTGCCACACTGGAGAAAGAAGCTGTTTTTATAATAAGGTTCTATAAAAGGGGGATTATTCATGGAGAACATTATACTTGAATTATATGAAGTAATAAAAGAGAGAAAAGAAAATAGAGATGAAAGTTCTTATACAAGCTATTTATTTAATAAAGGAATAGATAAAATACTAAAAAAACTTGGAGAAGAATGTACTGAAACTATAATAAGTGCAAAAAATGATAATAAAGAAGAACAAATACTTGAAATAGGAGATTTAATTTATCATTTACTTGTAACAATGGCAGAGCTTAATATTTCAGTTGAAGAAGTTGAGGAAGAGTTAAAAAAGAGAAGAAAGAAGATAAATAATTTAAAAGGTGAAAGAAGACAAATAGAAGAAATATGATTTTGTAAAAACTACTATGATAAGAGTTTTTGGCTAGGTTTTAATAATTTTAAACCAACCAATAACTCTAAAGATTAGTAGTTTTTAATTTGCAGCAATATTTTAAAAAAGCTCAAGTTTTCTTTTATTAAAATAAACACCTTGCAAATTTAATGTGTCTAGAAAGCCTAAGGCTATATCAAAATTTCTAGAAATATTATTTTGTATATGTGAATCAGATCCTAAAGTAACATATTTTCCGCCTAAATCCCTATAAAGTTTATAAATGTCTAGTAAGGCATCATTAGATTCTTTAATATGAAGTCTTGAAGTATTAAGTTCCAAGACCTTCCCCTTATTAATAAGGGTTTTGAAAATCTCAGCTAAAATATCTTTAAAATCAGCTACTAAAATTTCCTTATTATCAAATTTACAGTATCTGCAAGGATAATCTATATGAGATAATGAATCAAAGTTGTTATATAATTGAACACATTTAAGCATGTCATCAAAATAAAAAGAGAAAAAATCTTGCTTATTATATCCTTGGTTAATATAATCACAATAAATATCTAGGCCTTTAACTGCATGGATAGAGCCTAAAACAAAATCAAAATTAGGGTTAACACCTATTTTTTCGTTTTCTATAAGGGTATTTTCAGTTAATCCTATTTCTATTCCTAATTTTACATTATGTGATCTATATATTTCATATTCCTTAAAATACTCATTGATATCAAATCTAAACTCATCTTTTACAGGATAGTCTAAATCCATATGATCTGTTATTATAATTCCTATATTTTTTTCTTTTGCTATATTAATTGCATCTGTTATTTTCATAGTACTATCAGTAGAAAATTTAGAATGCATATGACTATCAAAGATCATAAAAACCTCTCCTTAAATATAAAATATTACTTTTAAATTATAACATACATTTATTGTTAGTTTACTATTATATAAAATATCTTGATTAATATTATTAATAAATATAAAATTAAATTAAAAATATAAATAAAGGTGTGTTTTTATGGAAAAATTATTCGAAATAAAGGATTTAGTATTTTATAAGGAAGATTTTTTAGATAATTTAGATGAATTTGAAGATATAATAGATATTATACAAGAACTTAGTGCTAATCTTACATATGAAGTAATAGAAGTTGTTGGCCAAAATGAGTGTTGTGAAAAGACAAATAAAAACTACATAATCGAAATACCAGGTTTTTTAGATGAAAATGATGAGTTTTTAACCAAGGAAGAGATAGAATTACAATCAGCATCAGGAGTAGAAAGAGTACTAGATTTATTCGTTATAAGAATATATAAGTGCTTAGAATGTAAAAAGTGGATAATAGATATTTTAGAGTAAAGAGAGTTGATAAATTTGAATAAATTTAACAATTTATTAAATTATTTAAGAGAATATTTATATTATTTGAGGGAAGATATAAAAGAATTAAGATTTAATAATATAAAAGAATTTCTAGTAAAAAGAAAAATAATATTTGTAATTCTTTTAAGTTCTATTTTTATTATTACTTTTAAGATATATAGTTATGAATCATCAAAAGATATTGTGTTGAAAAATTTAGAAATAGCTTTAAAGGAAAATAAACCTGAAAAGATATATAAAAAAGTAAAAGTTAATAATAAAAAAATAAGTAAAAGTGATTTTCAACCATTATCTGATTATTATTTAGATTATCCAGCTAAAATTGACGACTTAATAAATAAGCTAGATATTTATGGAGAAAGTAGTTTTTTTTCTTTAAAAAATGAAAAAAGATTATTCTTTGATAATTACAAAGTAGAAATAAATCCAATTGATATAAAAATAAACACAAATTTTAATGAGGCTGAGATTTATGTAAATAATTCAAAAATAGAATCAACAAAAATAAAAAGAAGTCTAATTCCCGGGAAATACATAATAAAAGCTGAGTTAAATACATCTTATGGACAAGTAGTTGAAGAACAAACAGTATTTGCAATGCAAAATGAGGAGTATAAGTTAAATTTAAATGCTATAAATATAAATTTAACATCGAATTTTAGTGATGCAGATGTATATATAAATGATATTAATACAAATAAAACTGTAAAAGAAATAAAAAATTATGGACCAATACCAATAGGGAAAAATATTGAAATATACTTAGAAAGAAAATTTCCATGGGGAATAATAAGAAGCGATAAAGTTAAGGTAGATGAATTGCCAAATATCAATATAGATATTAATATGGTCAATGATACACTTACAACTGATATAGCTAAATTTATTAAAAGTTTTTATGATAGTGTTTTTAATGCTTTAAATTCTAATAATTACTCTTTAATAGAGAATTCAAGTGAGGAGACTAAAAACAAGATTTATGATAGCATAAGAAAAGAAAGTTTATTTTTAAAAAATAATTATGATATTACTGAATTAAATACAGAAGTAAAAAGCAGTGAGTATTATTATGAAAATAATACTTACAAAGCTAATATGGTTATTAATTTAAATTATAGTATAAGCAAAAAGCTTATGCCATTTATAAAAAGTAATGTTGATGAAATGTTTTTAACTCAAATTCAGTATGTTGATGAAAAATGGCAAGTAATTGATGTGCAAAAGTTTAACTTAGAATAAAGGTAGGTGTATTATAGGTGAATAAAAAAATAAAAATAATAACCTTAGCTATTGCAGTAATTTTTTCAAGTAATACCTTAGCATTAGCTGATAGTACAAGCTCTCTACAAGATAAAATAAATCAAAATCAAAATGATATAAATAATCTAGAGAATGAAAAAAATCAGATAAATGGTGAACTAGAAAATCAAGCTAATGATTTACAAGGAATACTAAATCAAATAGATGCAAAAAGTAAAGATTTAGATAGTGCAAAGGCAGAAGTAAATTCTTATCAAATTAAAATAAATGAAGTGCAAGCTGAAATAGATAAGATAAATAATGAAATTTCTACTGCAGAAGAAGAAATAAAAACTAGAGAAAATCTTATAATACAAAAAGAAGAAGAAGGCAAAAAAATAAAAGAAGCTTTAGATCAAAGAGTTAGAAGTTATTATAAAATTGATATAACTTCAAATTACATATATATGGTATTAAAAAGTGAAAATATAATTTCTTTACTTAATAATATAGAGAATGTATATAAAATAATAAGTTTAGATAAAAGCTTAATGGAAGCTGCTAAAATTCTTCAAAAGCAATTGGAAGAAGAAAAATTTGAGATTTCAAAAAATTTAGAAAAAATAGAATTAAGTAAAGAAGAAATAGTTGCAAAGCAAGATGAACTAAAGGAAGCACAAAAAGAGTTTTTAGTAAAGCAAGAGTTTCACCAAAGTAAGATGAATGAACTTTATGGATTAGAATCGCAGAAATCTAATTTAATATCTTCTCTTACAGATAAACAAGAAGAACTAGAAGATAAAATTGGAGATTTAGTTTCATATAATAAACAATTACAACAAGAATTAGATAGTATATTTGATGAAATAAATAATGGAAATAATGGTGGGGGAAATAATTCTGGTGGAGAAAATTCAGGTGGAGAAAATTCAGGTGGAAATGGAATACCTGGGGATCCAAGTAGCGAAACATTTTTAAGACCAGGATATGGAGTTGTAACTGACGAATATGGGCCAAGAACAAATCCAGTAACAGGAGAAGCAGGATTTCATACTGGTGTAGATTTAGGTGATCCTTCTGGTGCGCCTGTTGCTGCATCTAAAAGTGGTGTAGTTGCTTATTCAGGATGGATATCTGGATATGGGGAAACTGTAATAATTGACCATGGAAATGGAGTTCAAACTTTATATGGACATAATAGTCAAAGGTTAGTAAGCGTTGGACAAACTGTAGCAAGAGGTGAAACAATTGCATATGTTGGATCAACAGGTATGAGTACGGGTCCCCATATTCATTGGGAAATAAGAATTAATGGACAACATATAAACCCTATGCAATATGTTTAAAAAAGGCCGAAAGGCCTTTTTTTATAGCGAATAATTGATAGTTAGTGATAAAATTCTCCATTATCAATTATAAAAAAACCTGTACAAGAAAATTGCACAGGTTAAAGGGTTTTATGTTCATTTAAGAAAGGGAATAAATGAACATATGTGGGGTTTTATTAAAACTGTTAATAATAAATTATTAACAGTAGTATGGGCATTTTTATAATGAAAATATATGTAATAAATAAAATAATTGTAAAATTTATATATTTATTATATTATATTTTGTCAAAAAATCCAATAGTTTTAAAAAAAAATATCGAAAATAAGATATTTTCGGGATATATTAGAATTTTATAAAATAAAAACATAGAAAAATAAATAAAATCTACCTTATATCAATTAAAGTCTAAGTTTCAAATAGTAAGTACTGAATACTTTGGGGATTAAACACATTTACAATTCAACTAGTATGAAATCCTATCTATGGAAGCTCATCTGAAGTAGATGTAATCATATATTTTATACTTGGTACCTGATCGTATACCTGTTCCATGTTACATCAAATATAAAAACAACTGTGCCTTGTGAACTGTGAACTAATAAATTGTTCAGAAATTTATAGTTATTTAACATTGTATTATTTTAATTGGGTAGATAATTAATAAAAACATATATATAATAGAAGTTGAGGTGATATATATTGATAGATTTAAAAAAGGAAGAAATACTAAAATCTACGCCAGATTATGAAGACTATACTGAAAATGAAGCAAAATTATCAGTAGAAGAAATGCGAGAACTTGGACTTTTAAAATGTGGTGGCTGTTGTAGTAGTAAGAATGGTAAATCATCCTGTGGTTGTAAAAGTAAAAGAAAATAACATATAAATGTATTTTATTATAAATAAATGTAAATGCTTTTAATATAAATTATAAATTAAGGGGAGGTATTAGGTGTGAGAAAACCTAGCATATTCAGCAGAGATTATGAGAGAAGAATGAGAAAACGAAGAAGAAGAATAGCTCTTATCTCAATATTAGGACTTATTATTATTGGAATTGTATTTATGAAAATTGCTATGAGTAGCATAAATATGGATACCTTAAGAAATAAAGTTCAGATGTGGATTGATGAAGATGATGCTACTAAAGAAGAAGATAAAAATATTAGCGATTTAGAAGATAATGAAGATAATCAAGTGGTTGAAGAAGCACCTAAAGAACCTGAGATAAAGCTTATAGAATTTAAAGTTAATGATAATATTATAGTAAAAGCAGAATATGAAGATATAAATGGAGCAATTAAGCTTAAAGGAGTAAAGGAAGCACCAAGTAATATTTATTATTCTATAAATGCAGGGAAAAATTTAATTTTGACCATAGATGAAAAGCAAAATATGAAATTTTTTAATATGGATAAAAAAGAAGTTAATATAACAAAGGATAAATATACAGCACCAAATGGTGAAGTATTTAATAAAGATTCAGTTATACAAACATATAATGGATACTTATGGAATGTAGAGGCAAAGTTTATAAGTGATACAAGTGTTGCATATATAAGCAATGTGCCTTACTTTGGATATGATTTAAATAAATATGTATGGGTTGTAGATTTAAGTAATAATAATCATAAGACATTATGGAACTCCAAAGGAAAAGAAATAAAATTTGGAGAATTAAAAGAAAAAGGATTAGAAGTTGTAATTGATGGCAATGTTAAATATGTAAATGTTAATGGCGAATTAACAAATTAACTAAAAGTTTAAATGTTATCAATACAAGAATAATTCAGTTAAGAATTGAATATTTATTACAACTTATATAAACAAATGTTTGAAAGTATTTGATATTATATGGTATAATAACCTAGTTATATCAATTATGATAGAATCGTACTATTTTAGGAGGAAGAGTATACAATGGAAGCTAAAATGGAAAAAATAGAGAAAAACGTTATTAAGTTTGAAGTAAAGGTTGAAGCTGGAGAATTTCAAGAGGCTATAAAGAGAGCTTACAATAAAAATGTTAAGAATTTCAATGTGCCAGGATTCAGAAAAGGAAAAGTTCCTATGGCTATAGTAAAAAAATATTATGGAATAGGAGTTCTAATTGAGGATGCAGTTAATTTTGCAATAGACTCATCATATTCAAAGGCATTAGAAGAAAATAATATAGTTCCTGTTGATTATCCAAAGGTAGATGTAATAACAGCAGAAGAAGGAAAAGATTTTATATATACTGCTGAAGTTACAGTTTATCCAGAGGTAGAATTAGGAGAATATAAAGGTTTAAAAGTAGAGAAGCCATCTTATGAAGTTACAGAAGATGCAATAAATGAAAAATTAAAAGAAATGCAACAAAAAAATGCTAGAATTGAAACTAAAGAAGCTGGAGAAGTAGCTACAGGAGATACAGTAGTTATAGATTTTAAAGGATTTATTGAGGATGTAGCATTTGAAGGTGGAGAAGGAAAAGATTATTCACTTGAAATAGGATCAGGTTCATTTATAGATACTTTTGAAGAACAATTAGTTGGATCTAAGGTTGGAGACGAAGTAGAAGTTAATGTTACTTTCCCTGAAAACTATGGTAGAGAAGAATTAAATAATAAAAAAGCAAGATTTGAAGTTTTAGTAAAAGAAATAAAAATAAAAGAATTACCAGAAATAGATGATGAATTTGCAAATGAAGTATCAGAATTTGATACATTAGCAGAATTAAAAGAAGACATAACAAAGAAATTAGAAGAAACTAACAAGAACAGAGAAGAAAGAGAACATGAAGATGCAATAATAAAAGCTGTTGTTGAAAATGCAAAGGTTGAAATTCCTGCTGTTATGGTAGAAAAAGAAATAGATACAATGGTAAAGAATTTAGAACAAAGACTTCAATATCAAGGATTAAACCTAGAACAATATTTCCAATTTACTGGAACTGATGAAGCGAAAATGAGAGAATATATGAAAGAGAATGCTGAAGTTAAGGTAAAGACAGATTTAGTTTTAGAAGCTATAGAAAAAGCTGAAAATATAGATGTAACAGAAGAAGAATTAAAGGAAAAAGCTAAAGAAGTTGCAAAAATGTATTCAGCAGAAGAAGATGAAAAGCTAGTTGATTTATTATTAAATGGTCAAAGAGCAGCGCTTGTATCTGATGTTAAAGTAGCAAAAACTATAACATTCTTAGTTGAAAATAATAAATAATATATAAAAAATAATTGCCAGAATAAAATTCTGGCAATTATTTCAAATATTCATTAACAAAATAAATAAAATCTTATATAATTTAATATATATATATTTCAATTAATAATATAAATCATTACAGTTTTATAAAATTAATAAACCTATTGAATGAAATAGTAAAATTGAAAGCATATATTTTTAATTTTTTATATAATTAGTTTTTACTAATATGGATATATTATAAAAGAAGGTAGAAAATAGAGAAGGAGGGAATAAGAAATGAGTTTAGTTCCTATGGTTGTAGAGCAAACTAGCAGAGGAGAAAGATCTTACGATATTTTTTCAAGATTATTAAAAGATAGAATAATTATGTTAAGTGGAGAAATTGATGATAATACTTCAAATTTAGTAGTATCTCAACTACTATTTTTAGAAAGTGAAGATCCTGATAAGGATATTTATATTTACATAAATAGTCCAGGAGGGTCAATAACAGCAGGAATGGCTATTTATGATACAATGCAATATATTAAACCAGATGTATCTACTATATGCATAGGCATGGCAGCATCAATGGGATCATTTTTACTTTCATCTGGAGCAAAAGGAAAAAGATTTGCGTTACCAAATAGTGAAATTATGATTCATCAACCTCTAGGTGGTTTCAAAGGTCAAGCAACAGACTTTGATATACACGCAAAGAGAATATTAAAAATAAAAGAATCTTTAAATAAAATATTAAGTGAAAATACTAATCAGCCTCTTGATAAAATCAAAGCAGATGTTGAAAGAGATTATTTTATGTCAGCAGAAGAAGCTATGAATTATGGGTTAGTGGATAAGGTGATTACTAAAAATGATAAAGGTAGCAACGAAATATAGTTCTATCTTAACCTAAGCGAGGTGAATTTATGGCTAAATACGATGATAAGAAACAATTGAAATGTTCTTTCTGTGGAAAGAATCAAGAACAAGTAAAAAGATTAATAGCTGGACCAGGCGTATATATATGTGATGAGTGTATAGACTTATGTTCTGAAATAATAGCAGATGAGTTTGAAGAAAGCATAGAATTAGATACAACAAGTGTACCTAAACCAAATGAAATTAAAAATTATTTAGATCAATACGTAATTGGTCAGGAGAAAGCTAAAAAATCATTATCTGTTGCGGTTTATAATCATTATAAGAGAATAAACTCTAATTTAATGGATGATGATATAGAACTACAAAAGAGTAATATTCTTTTATTAGGTCCTACAGGTTCTGGTAAAACACTTTTAGCACAAACATTAGCTAAGTTTTTAAATGTTCCATTTGCTATTGCAGATGCAACTACACTAACGGAAGCTGGATATGTAGGGGAAGACGTAGAAAATATCCTATTAAAATTAATCCAAAACGCTGACTATGACATAGAAAGGGCAGAAAAAGGAATAATATATATAGATGAAATAGATAAAATTGCTAGAAAATCTGAAAATCCATCTATTACTAGGGATGTTTCTGGAGAAGGAGTTCAACAAGCATTATTAAAGATACTTGAAGGAACTACTGCCTCAGTACCGCCACAAGGAGGTAGAAAACATCCTCATCAAGAATTCTTACAAATAGATACATCTAATATCTTATTTATTTGTGGTGGAGCATTTGATGGAGTAGATAAAATAATAGAAAAGAGAACAGAAAAAAGTTCTATAGGATTTGGAGCAAATATAACATCTAAGCATACTAAAGATATTGGTAAATTACTTAAGGATATAATGCCAGGGGATTTATTAAAATTTGGACTTATACCAGAGTTTGTTGGTAGATTGCCAGTTGTAGTAACTTTAGAATCATTAGATAATGATGCTTTAGTTAATATATTAACTGAGCCAAAGAATGCTTTAGTTAAACAATATAGAAAGCTTTTTGAAATAGATAATGTAGAGCTAGAATTTACTGGTGAAGCATTAAAAGCAATTGCTGATGAAGCTATAGAAAGAAAAACTGGAGCTAGAGGATTAAGGTCTATAGTAGAAGAAATGATGACTGATGTTATGTTTGAAATTCCTTCTGATGAAACAATTTCAAAAATTGTTATAAATGAAGACTGCATAAAATCTAAAAAAAGCCCAGAAATTATAAGGTTATCTGAAGGTGAGGTAAGACCTCAATTAAAGGCTAAGAAAACCAAAAAAAGAAAAGGTATAGAAACAGCTTAATATAAGAACATCTTATTGTTATATTTAACAGTAAGATGTTCTTTTTATTCTTTAGGAAATTATAAAAAGTTTATGATGTGTATAACTATTTATGATTTCTTCCTTCAGCTGGCAAAAGGTCATATATAAGTTTACGTTGACTTGGAGTGGACCGACGGAATAAGAAAATTTACATATGACCTTTTTTATATTAAATTGGAAAAACAATATGTATAAGAAAAATCATGGTAATTATCCCTTTTTTTATAGAATATTAACTTATGATTAAGTTAATAATATGTATATAACTAAAAGAAGGGAGGGTGCATTACTTTTAAAAAGTTAATGCAAATTTTATGACTGAAATCTTAGTAATATTGCAAATAACAACTATGTTACTGTTTATATATTATATGGTCAATAATAATAAAGGTCATAGTAGCAATAAGGTTGTTATAGAAAAAGAAAATATAAAAGAAATGGATAAATTAAATAGGATGCGAAGCATTCAATTAACACAACCATTAACAGAAAAGAGTAGACCTACTAAATTTCAAGAAATAATTGGTCAAGAAGATGGGATAAAGGCATTAAAAGCAGCACTGTGCGGCCCAAATCCTCAACATGTTATAATATATGGTCCACCAGGTATTGGAAAAACAGCAGCGGCTAGATTAGTTTTGGAAGAAGCTAAAAAAATGGAAAAGTCTCCATTTAAAAAGGATGCAAAGTTTATAGAAATAGATGCAACAACAATAAGATTTGATGAAAGAGGTATAGCTGATCCATTAATAGGATCAGTACATGACCCTATTTATCAAGGAGCAGGATCTCTAGGAGTAGCAGGAATACCACAACCGAAACCAGGAGCTGTAACAAAAGCCCATGGAGGAATTTTATTTATGGATGAAATAGGAGAACTTCATCCAATAGAATTAAATAAACTTCTTAAGGTATTAGAAGATAGAAAAGTATTTTTAGACAGTTCTTATTACAGCAGTGAGAATCCAAATATGCCAGATTATATTAAAGAAATATTTGATAATGGCCTTCCAGCAGATTTTAGACTAATAGGAGCAACAACAAGAAGTCCAGAAGAGATAGTTCCAGCTATACGATCAAGATGTGTAGAAATTTTCTTTAGATCTCTTGAACAGGAAGAAATAAGAGTTATAGCAAAAAATGCAGCAAATAAAATAGGATTGGAAATTGATGAAGAATGCTTAAATTTGATTTCTAAATATTGTACAAATGGTAGAGATGTTGTAAATTTAATACAACTTTCATCAGGAGTAGCAATAAATGAAGATAGAAATGATATAAATATAGACGATATACAATGGGTTATAGAAAATGGTAACTATACACAAATTCCAGATAAAAAAATTAGAAATAAATCTCAAGTTGGAGTAGTTAATGGATTGGCAGTACATGGAGCCAATATAGGTATATTAATGGAAATAGAGGTAACTGCAAAAAAAGTAACCCATAGAATAGGCAATTTAAAAGTTACAGGGATAGTTGAAGAAGAAGAAATAAGTAGTAATAATAGGAAAGTAAAAAGGAAAAGTACTGCATACTCATCAATACAAAATGTATTTACAGTGTTAAATAATATTTTTAACTTAGAATGTGAAAATTATGATATACATATAAATATTCCAGGAGGAATGCCGGTTGATGGCCCATCAGCAGGAGTAACAATAGCGACAGCTATATATAGCGCTATAAATAAAGTTAAGGTAAATAGTAAAGTTGCGATGACAGGAGAAATAAGTCTGTTAGGGGAAGTAAATCCGATTGGAGGAGTTAGTGCCAAAATAAATGCAGCTCAAAAAGCAGGAGCGACAAAGGTTATTATACCTACAGATAACTGGAAAGAGAGCTTTAAAAATATAGAAGGAATAAAAGTTATTCCTGTTAAAACTTTAAATGAAGTAATAGAAAATGCTATATTAGAAGATGTAGTTGTAGATGATATAGTAGTTAGTAATAATATGGATGTATTATCAGCAAAAGGAGAAGAATAAAAAGGAATCTGCTATAAAAAGCAGATTCTTTTTCACTTACTATTTGAAGTAGCAATAAAATGTAATTTTTTATATAACTTATTATGTTTTTTAGGTAAGCTTATTGTTAAAAATCTATTAACAGTATTGTCCATTGATAAATTTAAATTATGTATTATAATAATATATACATGATAATAATGAGCATATGATAATAAATATTAGCTATTTGTTATAAAGTTATGATATAATGATTGATAAATTAAAATAGATTGAAAAATTATAATTTTATGTGTATACTATAAAAGTTACATAATGATATAAGGAGGATGGGAATAATGAGTGATATATTAATGACTCTACCTTTGATTCCTCTAAGGGGAATTAGCATTTTCCCTAATATGATAATACATTTTGATGTAGGAAGAGAAAAGTCTAAAGCAGCTATTGAAGCGGCAATGGAAAATCAAACAAATATATTCCTAGCAACTCAAAAGGATTATGAAATAGAGGAACCAGAAATTAATGATATTTACGATATAGGAACTATATGTAAAGTTAAACAAATAATAAAATTACCAAATAACATAATTAGAGTATTAGTCGAAGGATTAGACAGAGGAAGAATAACTAGCTTAGATAATAGTGAAGATTATTTCAAAGTTTCTGTAGAAAAAATAGAAGAACCTTCAAATGAAGAATATGAAGATATTGAAGCTTATATTAATTCATTAAGAAAAAGTTTTAGTAGATATATTAAGGCTTCAGGAAATATGAAAAGCAACATCATGTCTATATTCGATACTATAGTAAACTACAGTGAATTAATAGATGTAGTTGCATCTTATGTAATTGTAGATGAGGATAAGAAACAAGAAATATTACAAGAAGTAGACTGTATAAAAAGAATAGAAAAACTACTTATTATAATAGAAAATGAAATAGATATAATAAATGTAGAAAAGAAAATAGGCAAAAAGCTTAGAGAAAGTGTTGATAAATCTCAAAGAGAATACTATATAAGAGAACAAATAAAGGTTCTTCAAGAGGAAATTGGAGAATATGATGAAGATAAAAAAGAAATTTCTAAGTATGAAGAAAGAATAAAAAAATCTAAATTACCAAAGCATGTTAAGGAAAAAGCAGAAAGTGAATTATCTAGATTAAAATCTGTATCAGGGCAAGGTTCTGAAAGTAATGTGATAAGAAATTATTTAGACTGGATACTTGATATACCTTGGAGTAAATCAACAAAGGATAATTTTGATATCAAAAATGCAGAGAAAATACTTAATGATGAGCATTATGGCTTAGAGGAAGTAAAGGAAAGAATAATAGAATATTTAGCTGTTAAACAATATACTAATACTTTAAAGGGACCTATATTATGTTTAGTTGGTCCACCAGGGGTTGGTAAAACTTCAATAGCTAAATCAATAGCTAATGCAACAAATAGAAAATATGCAAGAATGTCCTTAGGTGGAGTAAGAGATGAAGCAGAAATAAGAGGTCATAGGAAAACCTATGTTGGAGCTATACCTGGAAGATTAGCATATGTTTTAAAGGAAGCTAAGGTAAACAATCCTCTTGTTTTATTAGATGAAATAGATAAATTAGGATCAGATCATAGAGGTAATGTTTCCGATGCACTTCTAGAAGTTTTAGATAGTGAACAAAACAATACATTTAGAGATCATTATTTAGAATTAGATATGGATTTATCTAAAATATTATTTATAACAACTGCTAATTCACTAGATACAATACCAACACCACTTTTAGATAGGATGGAAATCATAGAAGTATCTGGATATACTTATGAAGAAAAATATAATATAGCAAAAGATCATCTTATACCTAAATTATTAAAGGAACATAAGTTAACCAATGAACAATTCAAAATATCAGAAAGTGCTATAAAAGAAATTATTAACTCTTATACTAGAGAAGCTGGAGTAAGAAGCTTAGAGAGAGTCTTAGGAAAGTTAATAAGAAAAGTACTTACAGAAATGATGAGAGATAATAAAAAATCTATATCAATATCTGCTAATAGAATAGAAAAGTATTTAGGAAATAAAATTTATACTTTTGATGTAAAAGAAAAAGAAGATAGAATAGGTGTAGTAAAAGGAATGGCATGGACAGCTGCTGGTGGAGATACACTGCCGGTTGAATCCGTAATTATGAAGGGAACTGGAAAGCTAATTCTTACAGGTCAATTAGGAGATGTTATGCAAGAATCAGCTAAGATTGCCTTTGGATTTGTAAGAGCTAATGCAAGTAAATATGGAATTGAAGAAGAATTCTATAAAAATACAGATATTCATATACATTTTCCAGAAGGAGCTATAAAGAAAGATGGACCTTCAGCTGGTGTAACTATAATTACATCTATTATATCAGCATTAACAAAGAAAAAAGTAAGAAGTAATGTTGCTATGACTGGAGAGGTAACATTAACAGGTACAGTTCTTGCAATAGGTGGATTAAAGGAAAAGTCAATAGCAGCATTTAGAGCTGGTATTGATACTATAATAATTCCAAAGGAAAATGAGAAGGATATTATTAAGATTCCATCTACAGTGAAGAGTAAGCTTAATATCATTGCAGTTAATCATGTCAATGAAGTATTAAATAAAGCTATAATTGGAGTTGAAAATATTGATTAAAATTATAAATTCAGATTTTGTTATATCTGCAGTTAAAAGAGAACAATATCCGATAACTGGATTGCCAGAGGTTGCGTTTGTAGGACGCTCTAATGTTGGTAAAAGCTCTATAATTAATGCTATAACTAATAGAAAAAAACTTGCTAAAGTTAGTCAGACACCTGGAAAAACAAGGTTAATTAATTTTTTTATCATAAATGGAGATAAATTTTATTTAGTTGATTTGCCTGGATATGGATATGCCAAAGTCTCAAAGACTGAAAAAGCAAGTTGGGGTAATACTATAGAAACTTACTTAAATAATAGAGAACAGTTAAAGAGAGTAGTACTTTTAGTTGACTCTAGACATAAACCAACAGCAGATGATATACAAATGCATGAATGGATTAAATTTTATGGGTATGATGAAGTAGTTATAGCAACTAAAAGTGATAAACTGTCTAATAATGAATTAAGAAAAAGTGAAAAAGTAATAAGAGAAACATTGAATTTATCAAATGAAGATAAATTATATTTCTTCTCATCAGTGAATAAAAAAGGGAAAGATGAGTTAATAGATAATCTTTTTGGCTCTATAATTGAAGAAAAAGAAGAATAATTAAGGAAGAACTTAAAGTATTAAAGCTTTAAGTTCTTTTTTATTTGTTAAAAATTTAAAATATTACAATAAAAAACAGTGGCAATTATTATTCGAGAGAATAGTATATACTATAAAAACAAAAAACTAAAAATCCCAAGGAGGAGTAAGTTATGGAAATGAATGAAATTCTAAATGGTCTAAATTCATACGGTGCTAACGATGGAATTGCACCTCAATGTCCACCACAAGGCATACAAGGTTTCAACAATAACTGTGGAAACAATTGTGGATTTGGAAGCTGGATCTGGATTCTTTTAATACTATTTTATAGTGGAGGATTTGGCGCTAGAAATAATAGATGTTGCTGTAGAAAAGAAAGAAAACATGATTGCTGCTGCGACGATTACGGATATGGCGGATATGGAACTGGAAACTGTTCATCTTATCTATTCCTATTAGTAATTCTATTCCTATGCAATGGCTGCTCTGGTTCCGGTAATATCGGAAACGGAAATCTATTTGGCGGATGCTGCTAGTTTAAATTAGAAAGGAGAGATAATCATGTCAAAGAAACATTCTCACAAAAAAGACTACTATGATGATTGCTGTTGCTGTGAACCAGTACCATGCTGTGGAGCTGGAAATGCATTTAATGGAATAAATAGCTGTATTACACCAATAATATTCTTATTAATAGCATGTGGTTCAGGTGTTTTAAATAACAATTGCTCATATCTAATAATTTTATTATTCTTACTATGTGGAGGCTCTTTCGGAAACCTATTTGGTGGAGAAGGCTGTTGTTAGTATAGAGGATGGAGGGCTATGCCCTCCAAAAAAATGTCTTAAATTATAAACACATTAGCTTTTTTTACATATAATAAATCAAAGGAAATATAATAGGAGGAACCTAAATGTCAAGGAAAAAGCGTAGGCATAAAGGAGAGAGAGTAGTCAATGAAAACTCTAACAATAGAACAAATAATGCTCCTTTTGGTATAAATCCAGCTCAACTTATGAGTATGTTAGGTGGTAATATGGATATGAGTCAAATTGGAAGTATGCTTTCATCTATGAAGATGGATGGTTTAGATTTGAATAATTTTAATTTGGGGAATTTTAATAATAATCATCAAGAAAATAATGTAAATCCCGGTAATAGAAATATATTTGATTTAGGAGCTTTGCAGGGAATGATGAATAATTTAGGTTTAGGGAACTTTAACTTTAACAATAACTCTCCTCAGTATTCAAATTTAACTAATGAAAATAATTTAAACATATCTGATGATGATATAGATAGCATAGATAATGAAGTACTATATGATGATGAAAACATACAAATGCTAATCGCTATTAAAAGTATAGTTGACCCGAAGAAGGCTGCGTTTATAGAAAGAATTATAGAAGCATATAATAAGGGTGATTTCAAATAATACTTTTATGTAAAGTTTAATAAATATATTTTTTAATGTATAAAAGAAGAACCATAAGCAAAGAATAATAATGTACCGGAGAAGTATTCTCCTATAGCAAACGTAGAGAAATCTTCGTTTAAGCTAAACCCCCCCATCCCCCTTTTAGGCCGCTATTAGCGGCCTTTTGATTTTAAACTTATATTTTCTTTATTGAAGATATTTTGAGAGAAGTATACCCATCATATTTAACAGTTAAATAAAGTAATAATTCCTTTGATGGAGTAGAATCATGTACACTTTTGGTATTCTCAAAAGATAAAGTCCAATTCATTCCTAAAATATTTCCATCTTTATCCCATTCAAAATCTGTAAAATATCCATTTTGAAATGAATATCTAGTATTATCTTTATCTAGGCCCCATAAAATTGCTAGTTCATTACTATCAATGTCTGAAGTGAAAATATTTGGAGCTTCTGATAATTCATATGGAGCCTCAATAATATCTATAAAGCTTTGAATAACAGAAAGACCTTGAACTTTTGGTTTTGAAAATGTTATATCTTTTATCTTATCTTCAAAAAAAATATATCCTTTAGTAGAACCATCACCTTTACTAGAAGATAAAGATAATAATTTAGGAGTCTTGTTATTATTAGAGTCTAATATTCCAACTATATTATCATTAGATGTGAAGGTATTTATAAACTTATCACCATTCCATGAGAATATATAATTTATAGGAGTTTTATCTTTAGATAATCTAACAATAATTTCAGGAATATTATTTCTTGATATATCCAAAACATCTATTTTTATTGGCCATTTAGTAACTGAATCTCCAAGCAATGCTAAGTTATCTTTACTAGTTAATGAATAAGTTTCATCCTTACTTTTTATATTTATTATGTAGCTATTATTTTCCTTAGATACTTCTATCTCGTCTTTTTCACCATCACCATCCAAATCAAAAGATATATTATTTTTAGAATTTACAGGAGTAAAAGCCTCAATATATCGATCTTTTGTAAAGAAAAAGTAAATTGATGAAATAAATACAAAAAGTATAAGTAATGATACTATATAAGATAATATAGAGTTTTTCTTTATAATAATGAATTTTGACATATAATCACCTCAATTTATTATATGAAATTCATTAGTGATTAATTCAACATAAATAAAAAGCTAGAAATTAAATGAAATTCCTAGCTTTTTGTTTATTGACAATCTTTACATAGTCCATAAAAAAATATTCTATTTGATAGAACCTTATATTCTGAGCACTCCTCAGCAGTACGATTAAGAGTTGTAAATGATATATTTTGTAAATCAGATACCTTACTACAGTTTATACATTGGATATGAGCATGTTCATGTGAATTAGCATCATATCTAAAATTACCTTCTCCAACATTAATTTCTTGAACTAAGCCAACTTCTACTAAAGTCTTTAATGCTTTATAAACTGTAGCTAAACTCATAGTAGGGTATTCAGGTTGAAGTGCTTTATATATAATTTCTGCAGAAGGATGTTCATTTGTACTCATTAAATATTTGTAAACTGCTAATCTTTGAGGAGTAAGTTTTAATTTCTTTTCTCTGAAGATAGAAGTTATATTCTCCATAATACACCATCCTTTTATATTGTTTATATAATTATATAATACTCTATATTATATGTCAATGTATGTTTTTTAGTAATTAATTCTATTGAATAATCAATATTAATTACTAAAGTATTTAGTTGTTTAATTATTTTATAGTATTTACATTTAGTAGTAAAATTTTCTTTTAAGTATTGTAATTATAAATTTAATATGTTAATATAATAATGTGGTTGTTAATTAATTAACAAACTCTAAGATTTAAATTAATACACATAGCATAATAATATCACAAAAATTAGTAATAATATATATATAGTTAAAAATAATAATCTATATAATTACAATAATGTAATTATATATTTATAAGGAGGAAATAAAATGGCAAAATATAAAGTTGGAGATGAATTAATTGTAATAAGCGATCCTTCAGAGGAAAAAGAAAAGTTAAGAGAACTAACATACCTTACAACAGATGGAGATTACGCACAAATATCATGGGGTTTAAAAATTATTAAAGTTGAATATGATAAACCATATGTAACTTTAACATATAGAAATGTTGATGGTGAAATAAATAAGGTATTTGCTGAATGTAGAGATATAGAAAACTTTGATCAGGAAAAGGTACTAGAAAAAGCTCTTTTAAAAGCATTCACAAATGAAATAATAAATATTTCAGTAGTTAAAAATAACACTCATTGTAAATTATAAAGAGGGGTAATTACTTTCTAATGTTCATTAATTATAGCATTAAAAAGTAATTCCTTCTTTTTTTTATCGTATAAAGACGTATAAAAATTAAAATTTTATGATTTTCTTTTAAATTATATATAACTATTATATAATGATTATAAATTATGTATTGAGGATGAGAAAATGGATATTTTTATAGCTAGACAAGGAATATATAATAAAGAGGAAAAAGTAGTAGCTTATGAATTATTATATAGAAACTCATTAAATAATATTTTTGATGACTCTATAGAAGAAGAAATAGCCACATATAAAGTTATAGAAAATATATCATCTTTTGGATTAGATATTTTAACTGATAATAGAAAAGCTTTTGTAAATTTTTCAGAGAAATTAATAAAGAAGAATATTGCAACATTATTACCAAAAGATAAGGTAGTAATTGAGGTGTTAGAAACTGTAAATCCATCTAAAGAAATAATAGATAGATTAAGGTTTTTAAAGGAAGTTGGATATAATATAGCTTTAGATGATGTAGTGGAAGAAGAACATATTATAAATTTTAAAGATGTTATAGATATAGTAAAGGTTGATTTTTTACTTTCATCTAAAGAATCAAGGAAACAAATAGCTAATGTTTGCAAAAACTTTAATATTGAAATGTTAGCAGAGAAGATAGAGACATTAGAAGATTTAAAAGAAGCACAGGATTTAGGTTATGATTATTATCAAGGTTACTATTATAGTAAACCATCTATATTTCTAGGGAAAGATATCTCTATTAAAAATAGTAGTATTTTTTCACTTTTAATTGAACTTATAAGAGAAGATTATGATTTAGATAAAGTAGAATATATAATAAAGACAGATATTGCATTAACATATAAGTTTTTAAGATTTATAAATTCATCATATTTTAATTTTTTATATGAGATAAAATCTATAAAGCAAGCTATTATATTGATAGGTAGAGAAGAACTTAGAAAATGGCTATCAATATTATCTGTTGTTGAAATATCATCAGGTAAAAGTGAAGAGTATGCTAAAAACATAATTATAAGAGCTAAATTTTGTGAAGAAATAGCATCCATATGTAATGAAGATGCATCATCAGCTTTTATGGTAGGTTTATTTTCTAATTTACACCTTATGATAGAAAAAGATGTAGAATATTTAGTAGAAAATTTACCTGTTAATATGAAAATAAAAAAAGCACTACTTGGAGAAGATAATATTTTTAGAAATATATTAGAATTATCTTTAGCTTATGAAATGGTTGATAATGAAAATATAACAAGAAAATGTAATAAATTAAAAGTTGATAAAGGGTCATTATGGAATTCATATTGTAAAGCTATTGAATGGAGTAAAAATATAGGGAATTAAGTCGATATTTATTTTACAGAAATAGGCATGAAATGCTTTATTTTAACAAAAATATATAATATAATATAAGAAAATTGTGATTTCGTTTTCACATATGGGTATTGGGGGGAGAATCATGAGCAAATGTCCATTTTGGTCAACTAATAATGAAAAGATAAGTTGTTATAATGCATGTCCTATGCATTCAGAAGATAGTACATGTCCGTTTAAGGAATTTTTATCTTCAAGTAATAAAGTAGCATTTGTTGATAATGTGGATGAAGACTTATTTTATTCACAAGATAGGTATATAAATTATTCAGATGAAAAAGTTATTAATTATTAAATTTTAATAGGAGTTGTCTTATGACAACTCCTATTTTATGCATTTATGCAGTAAGTCTTGCTTTAATGTCCATAATTCTTGAGATAAATCAACATAATAAGTATGTGGATTTTCAAATCTCAATATTTCAGGCCACATTTTAGTACTTTGATTTTTAGAAAATTCTTTTATTTCTAAAACAGAAGGACTGTCATAAACTTGCTGACCTTTATCAAAAATTTTAACCATCAGATCTTTAACATAAAAATTAGTTACTAATTTTCTTTTCCAAGTTTCTATAGGATGGAAAATCTCAAGAGGCATTGATTCATCAATTATTTCATGATTTAAAGCGATAATATCGGCTATTGCATTGTGAGTTTCCTTATCATAAATTCTATATATCTTTTTAAAGCCTGGATTAGTAATTTTTTCTGTATTTTCACTTATTTTTATCTTAGGAACTATTTTATCATTATTTTCAACAGCTACTAATTTATAAACTCCTCCAAAAACTGGTTCAGATTTTGCAGTTATTAATCTTTCACCAACACCAAAGGAATCTATACAAGCACCTTGATTTAAGACATCTCTAATAATATGCTCATCTAATGAGTTAGACACAATTATTTTACAATCAGAATAACCAGCAGCATCTAAAAGCTTTCTGCATTTTTTAGTTAAATATGCTATATCACCTGAATCAATTCTAATTCCTTTAGGTCTCTTACCCATAGGCTTTAATACATCATTAAATACTTTGATAGCATTAGGAATTCCTGATTTTAAAACATTATATGTATCAACAAGAAGTGAACAATTATCAGGATAAACCTCTGCCCAAGCTTTAAAGGCTTCATATTCTGTATCAAATAATTGAACCCAACTATGAGCCATTGTACCAACAGCTGGAACATCAAAGTATTTGTCCGCAATAGTACAAGCTGTTGAATCACATCCACCGATTATTGAAGCTCTAGCTCCATAAATAGCCCCATCGTACCCTTGAGCTCTACGAGAGCCAAATTCCATGACTGTTCTACCAGCTGCGGCTCTACAAATTCTATTAGCTTTAGTTGCAATAAGAGTTTGATGATTTATTGTAAGTAAAATCATTGTCTCTATAAATTGAGCTTGAACAACTGGCCCTCTAACCATAACTAATGGTTGATTTGGAAAAACAAAATTTCCCTCTGGAATAGCCCATACGTCACATTTAAATTCGAAGTTTTCTAAGTAATTTAGAAATTCTTCTGAAAATAAATTTTTGTTTCTTAAGTAATCTATATCAGATTCTGTGAATTTCAAATTGTTTAAATATTGAATTAGTTGATCAACTCCAGCCATTATGCAATAGCCTCCGCCATCTGGAACTCTTCTAAAATACATATCAAAATATGCTATTTTATTTTGAATTTCTTTATTAAAGTATCCATTTGCCATTGTTAGTTCATAAAAATCAACTAACATAGTAAGATTACGTTCATTAGTAACATCAAATCTAATTAAGTTTTCCATGTTTTTCTCCCTTATTTGTTCAATTAAAAATCTTGAGATTTTTCTCCTTTAATTATTAATAATTAATTATGAATTATTTTGTTTCACAAAATTAAATATATTAAATATATTGTACATCTAGAGATAAATTATTACAATATAGATATTTATAGCATAAAAAAGACAATAATACATAAAAAAGGAGCAATTATGAAAATTTATTTAGATAACTATCAAAAGGAAGCTGTATATATAAAAGAAAATAATGTGTTAGTGGTTGCAGCACCAGGTTCAGGAAAAACAACAGTTATAATTAATAGAGTAAATCATTTAGTAACTGATTTAAAAGTAAAATTGGGTAATATAATTGTAATAACATTTACAAGAGCTGCTGCGGACAATATGAGAAATAGATATAAAAATATTTTTAATAGAGAAATTGCACCTTTTTTTGGAACATTCCATGGTTTGTTTTATAAGATTCTTTTAAGGGAAGGATTTAATATTTCTATAATTGAAGGTGGTATAGCTCATAGAATAATTAAATCTACTTTAAATAAATATTCTGATGAAGTAAGTGAAGATAAAATAAAGGAAGCTTTGAATAATATATCTTTCTTCAAAACTTCTCTTAAGAATATAGAAGAATTTAAAGCAACAATGGCAAAAGATATTTTTATTGAGTGTTTAGAAAAATATGAAGATTATAAATCAAAAAATGGGCTTTGGGATTTTGATGATTTATCAATCAAAGTTGTAAATTTATTAAATGATAATACAGAAATTTTAAGTAAGTATCAAACAATGTTTAAATATATATTAGTAGATGAATTTCAAGATTGTGATGAATTACAAATTAAGTTTTTAAAAATGTTAAATAAAAATAACTCTTTGTTTGCAGTTGGAGATGAGGATCAATGTATATATAGTTTTAGAGGGTCAAGACCAGAATATATGGTTAGCTTTAGTGAAATTTTTGAACATGCTAAAAAAATATATTTATCTACTAATTATAGAAGCAATAATAATATAGTAGAAGTATCAAAGGAAATAATCAAGAATAATAAAAGTAGAAACAATAAATTAATAAAAGCAAATAAGGATTCAGTGGGGGTAATAAATTTTAGAACACCTTATGATGAAAGAATTCAAGGTGAAGACATAGCAAATATAATAGAAAAATCAATAGAAAATCTAAGTGATAATGCTATATTATATAGAACTAATATGGAAGCTAGAAGTATAATTGATACTTTCACCAGAAGAAGAATTCCATTTATCCTTTTAGATAAGGGATATAACTTCTTTGAGCATTTTATATGTAAGGATATTTTGTCTTACCTAAGACTTTCAATAGATATAAACAGTAAAGAAAATTTTTTATCAATAATAAATAAGCCTTTCAGATATGTAAGCAAAGCCAATTTAGAATATATAAAAAGTTCTATTGAATACAAATCACCTTTTGATATTTTAATAGAAAAAAGGGATACACCACCATATCAAGCAAAAAAATTAGATGAATTAAAAAGAGACATACTTTATCTTAATAAAATTTCACTTTCTGGTGCAATACAGTATATAATTTCAGAATTAAATTATATAGATTATCTAAAAGATTATGGTGAACGATATAATCAAAGTATAGAAGAATTAGAAGACATAGTAGAAGAATTCAAAGTGGCAGCAGATGGGTTAAAAACAATAGTAGAATTATTATCTCATGTAGAAAGAGTAAAAGAAAAGATAGAGGAAAGTAAAGAGGTGCAAGATGGAGTAATTTTGAGCACAATACATGGGGTTAAGGGAATGGAATTTAAAAATGTTTTTATAATTAATTCAACAGAAGAAATAATTCCACATAAATCATCAATGGAAGAAAATATAGAGGAAGAAAGAAGATTATTTTACGTTGCAGTAACTAGGGCCATAGATAACTTATATATATTTTCTCCCAAAACACAAAAGGGGAAATTTAAGGATATTTCTAGGTTCGTTTTAGAAGGTGGATTAAAAAGTATAAATTCAAATAATGATTATGGAATAAAGATGAATGATATTATTCATCATAAAAGTTATGGTAATGGAAAAGTATTGTCAATAGATGACGATGTAATTAAAATAGATTTCGGGGATTGTGTGAGTAAAAGTTTTTCTCTAAGGGTTTTAATAGAGAATAATATTATTATAATGAAGAACTAAGTGTTCACTATTATGCAGGGAAGTTGTATAATTTTATTATGGTAATTAAAGGGGGATTTGTAATTGGTTTATATCTTAATAGGAATAGTAGTAGTTGTTGTACTATATTTTGTTATAACATTTGCTGTAGAAAGTGGAGTTTATTATGCATTAATTAAATTTGAGAGAACTAGAAAAAAAGAGGATAGCATAGTAATTGATAATAAAAAGGATGATGATTTTTAAATATAATGATTATTATATTAAATTATGAGGTGTTAGCAAATGAATAATATAAATTTAAAGAATATTAAATTTGCACTTGATGTAGGAACAAGATCTATTATCGGTAGTGTAGGTTTGATAGAAAATGACAAGTTTAAAGTTATATGTGAGAAGTATTTAGAACATGAAGAAAGAGCAATGGTAGATGGACAGATTCATGATATAAATTTAGTGGCCAAGGGCGTAAAAAAAATAGTAGATGATATAGAAGATGAAATAGATATTAAATTAGAAAATGTATCTATAGCAGCAGCGGGAAGGTTTTTGAAAACTATAAATTCACAAGGTACAATGGAATTAGATTCTGAGGAAGAAATATCTAAAGAAGATGTAAGAAAACTAGAAATGTTAGCTTTAAAAGAAGCTGAGAATGAAATAAATAAGACTACTGATGGAAAGCTATATTGTGTTGGATATTCAGTTAAAAATTATTATTTAAATGGATTTATTATATCTAATTTAATAGGACATAAAGGAGAGAAAGCAGCGGTTGAAGTAATAGCAACATTTTTACCAAGGTCAGTTGTAGATTCTTTATATACAGTTATGAAAAAGGTAGGGCTAAGAGTAAGCAATTTAACATTAGAACCAATTGCTGCTATTGAGGCTGTAGTTCCTAAGAAATTAAGACTTTTAAATATAGCCTTAGTAGATATTGGAGCAGGGACATCAGATATAGCAATAAGTTCTAAAGAGAGCATATCTTCATATGGCATGGTTCCACAAGCTGGTGATGAAGTTACTGAGGCAATAGTGCAAGAATGTTTAGTCGATTTTAATACTGCTGAATACATAAAAAGAAATATTGAGTTGAAAGATGAAATAACATATACAGATATACTTGGGTTAGAGAACACAATTAAATCAGAGAATATAATGAAAAGTATAAGACCTGTAGTTAAAAAAATTGCTGAAGGAATATCAGCAAAAATAATTGAACTTAATGCAAATAAATCTCCAAGTGCATTATTTCTAGTAGGTGGAGGGGCACATACTCCTTGGATGATAGAAGAGCTTAGTGAAAACTTAAATATGCCGATTCAAAGAATTGCTATAAAAGATAGAAGTGCTGTTGTTGAATGTATCAGTAATAATAACCTAGGATCAGAAGGGGTAACAGTTCTTGGAATAGCATTAACTGCATTAAAAAATGGAGAAAATGATTTCATTGATGTAGTTTTAAATGGAGTTCCGATAAGCATGTTCAATTCACATGAGCATACAATTATGGATGTTATAATTCAAGCAGGAATAAATCCAAGTATGCTAATAGGAAAAAATGGTAAGAATTTAAAATATAAGTTAAATGGTATAAAAAGAATAGCATTTGGGGAAAAAGGAAGAAATCCAATAATAAAGCTTAATGGCAAATTAGAAAGTATAGATAAAAAAGTTAAGGCGGGAGATACTATAGAAATAGAATATGCAATTTCAGGTAAAGATGCCAAGGCAAAGATATCAGAACAAATAAAAGAATTCAATAGTATAGGTATATATATAAATAATAAATTAATTAATTTAGAGCCAATTATATTTGCCAATAATACTGTTGTAGATTTTGAATATTATATAAATGAGGACGATGACATAAATATAGTATTCCCAAAATCAATTAAGGATATAAAAGAATATATAATAAAAGAAGACGTTATTATTGAAAGCAATAGAATAAAACTATCAGATGATTATACAGTTAGCGAAGGGGATAAGTTAATCACATATAGTAATATTAAAGAAACTGAAATTTTAGAATCATTAGAAATTAAAGAAGTATTTAAGGAAAGTACTTTAAAGGAAAATAAGCCAAATAATGAAATTAAAGTAACATTTAATAATCAATTAATAACACTTAGTGGACAAAAAGACTATATATTTGTGGATATCTTTAATTATGCTAATTTTGATTTAAAAGAAGCAAAAGGAATAATAAATTTATTACTTAACGGAAATAAAACTGGATATACAGAAAAGTTAAAAGATGGGGATAATATCGAAGTTTTTTGGAGTTAAATTATATTTAAATAAATGAATTTGCAAGGGATACTAGGGGATAAGAATTAATGATGATAAATATTAATTAAATATTATTGTTAATTGTTAATTGTTAATTGTTAATTGTATAAAGGGGGCTGTTAATATGAATTTTAAAAATGAAGCAATAAGCATAAAAAATGAATTAGTAAAAATAAGAAGAGTATTACATGAACATCCTGAACTAGGAATGGAAGAGTATGAAACATCTAAATTTATTAAGAGATTTTTAAAGAATGAAAGAATAGAATTTAAAGAAGTTTCTAAAACAGGAATATGTGGAATAATAAGAGGAACTAAACAAAATGATGAAGGTATTGAAAAAACAATAGCCTTAAGAGGGGACATAGATGGATTACCAATATTAGATAAAAAGGTATGTGATTATTCATCGAAAGTTAAAGGAAAAATGCATGCATGTGGGCATGATGCACATACAACTATATTACTTGGAGCTGCTAAGATTTTAAATAGAAACAAGCATTTATTTTCTGGAAATATAAAATTATTATTTGAACCAGCAGAAGAAACTATAGGTGGAGCAAGGTTCATGATAAGTGAAGGTGTTCTTGAAAATCCAAGAGTAGATTGTGTATGTGGGCTTCATGTAGAAGAAACATTGGAGTGCGGAACTATAATGTTAAAACATGGAGTAGTTAATGCAGCATCTAATCCATTTACAATAACAATTAAAGGAGCAGGAGGACATGGAGCCTATCCACATACAACAGTAGATCCAGTAGTTATAGCAAGTCATGTTGTATTAGCCTTGCAAACTATAGTAAGTAGAGAAATTAATACAGCAAATCCAGCAGTTATAACAGTAGGAAGCATACATGGGGGAACAGCTCAAAATATAATACCTGAGGAAGTTCAAATAAGTGGAATAATAAGAACTATGAGTAAAGAGGATAGAGCTTTTGCAAAGGAAAGATTAAATCAAATTGTTAAAGGAATATGTGAGTCATCTAGAGCGACTGCTGAAATAGAGATAGAAGAATCCTATCCAAATTTATATAATGACGATTATATGGTGGACTTATTTAAAATTGGAGCTGAAAAAATTATAGGAAAAGAAAATGTTTTACTACAAAAGAATCCTAAAATGGGAGTAGAAAGTTTTGCTTATTTTGCAAATGAAAGACCTTCAGTATTCTATTTCTTAGGCTCAGGAAATAAAAGTAAGAATATAATTTACCCCGCTCATAGTAGTTTATTTGATATAGATGAAGATTGTTTACCTTTAGGTGTAGCAATGCAATGTCAAATGGCATTTGAATATTTGACAAGAAGCTAATTTAATATTAATCTATAACAATGGGGAAAATATAGTTAGAATACTAAAAAACTAGGAGTGATTAGTTTGAGAATAGAAATAGGCACAAATGAAGCAGGTCAGAGATTAGATAAATTTTTAAGAAAATTGTTAAAGGATGTTCCACTAAGTAAAATCTTTAAAGCACTAAGAAAAGGTGATGTAAGGGTTAATGGAAGTAAGCAAAAAGAAAATTATTCGCTGCAAATAAATGATGTAATAGAAATAAAATATATACAAAGTACTAAAGAAGACCCAAAAGAGAAATTTATTAAAGTTAACGCTAGTGGAATGAAAATTACTTATGAAGATTCTAATATATTAATAGTAGAAAAATGGCCTAATATTTTAGTTCATCCTGATGAAAAGGGAAAAGAGGCAAGTTTAACTGATTATGTATTATCATACTTAAATGAGAAAGGTGATTACTTACCAGAAAATGAAATAACATTTACTCCTGCACCATGTAATAGATTAGATAGAAATACTTCAGGTATTGTTATATTTGGAAAGAACTTTGAAGCATTAAGAACAATGAATGAAATGATAAGAGAAGGAAAAGTAGAAAAATATTATAATGCTTTAGTTAAAGGTAAAATAAAAGACGGATTATATAAAGGATATATACATAAAAATGAAGAGGCTAATATATCAAAGATATATGACGAAAAAGTAAATGATTCAAAAGAAATAGCCATGGAAGTGAAGACAATAAGAACTAACGGTGCATATTCACTTTTAGAAATAGATTTAATAACAGGAAGAAGTCATCAAATAAGAGCGCATTTATCACATTTAGGGGCTCCTATAATTGGTGATAATAAATATGGAGATAGAAAATTAAATTCATTTTTTGCAAATAAATTCGGACTTGATTGCCAATTCTTATATGCATATAAATTGATTTTTAGAAACACACCAGATAAACTAGAATATTTAAATAATAAAACTATAACAGAAAGCTTACCACCAGTATTTAAGAAAATTAAAAATGATGTGTTTAAATTCACAATATAGTAAAAGGTGATTGGGTATGGAACAAAAGTCAGTAGGACGTGGTTTTTTAATATTATCAATAGCAGGTATTGCTGGTAAGTTATTATCAGCAATATATGTTCCTTTATTAACAGCTGTTCTAGGCGAAACAGGATATGGAATATATACTGCTGGATATGATATATTTGTATTTTTAATTGCGGTAACTAGTTTAGGAGCACAACCTGCAGTTACAAAGGTTGTTACAGAACTTAGAGCAATGGGAAATCATAAGGATGCCTTAAGAGCTATGAAACTATCTATAAAGTATTTAGCTATTATAAGTATAGTAATTGCTGGAGTATTTATGATATTAGCCTTTCCTCTTTCAAAGCTAATTAGCGCTGAACAATCAGCTTTAACTTTTGTATTTTTAGCTCCTGCAATAATTTTTGCTGCTATTTTAGCAGCTTATAGAGGATATATGCAAGCAGTTGAAGAAATGGAAGCACTAGCTATATCTCAAATTATAGAACAATTAATAAATGTTATACTTAGTTTAGTATTTGCAGGTATATTAATTGCTATAACAAGTAATGATGAGTGGGGGAGCGCAGGGGGAACAGTAGGTACATCTTTAGGAGCAGTAGTTGCAATAATATATATAATATACATATATGAAAAGAGGAATTATAAAGAAGAAGCAGAAAAAAATCATGATCCAACTAGAAGAAGGGTGTC
Organism: Clostridium sp. C8; assembly: GCF_001010885.1. NCBI lineage: Bacteria > Bacillati > Bacillota > Clostridia > Eubacteriales > Clostridiaceae > Clostridium > Clostridium sp. C8. Next base: position 85,321 of record NZ_LBMX01000054.1, read on the forward strand.
AGATAAAAGGATAGTTAAAAAATTATTTATGTATGCACTTCCTATAACGTTAGTTGCAGGTGTACAAAACTTTGCTGGAGTAATAGATACTATGACTCTAGGAAGAGGATTAAGTTCAGCAGGCTTTAATAAAGTAGAGGTTAATGATTTAAGAGCAGTTTTATCATATTATAAAACTCTAGTTTATGTACCATTAGCTATAGTAACAGCATTGGGTACATCTATATTTCCAAAAGTAATACAGGCTTTTGTGCATAAGAATAAAAGGGAATTAAAGCAACAAACAAGCTATGCATTTAGAATAACATACATAATAATAATGCCAGCTACATTGGGATTAGCTATATTAAGTAAAGAGATATATAAATTCCTATTTAATAACACATCTACAGGATATACATTACTTATGTATGGATCATCTTTGCTTATATTTATGTCAATAACAACAATACAAAATGTTATTCTTCAAGGAATAAATAAATTATATTTAATAATAGTATCTGCAAGTGCAGGATTAATAGTCAAAATAGTTATAAACCTTATTTTAATTCCAATTCCAAGAATAAATATAATGGGCGCGGTAGTAGCAACTTTTGTATCATTTATTATTCCAGCGGTAATAAATCATAGAAAGATAGAAAGATTTTTTAAAGTCAAAATACCTATAGTAAGACAAGCGATAGTACCAACAATATGCTCTGTATTAATGGCAATTGTAATATTTCTAGTAAAATTTCCAGTCATTAAATTGGCAGATATGCTTGGCGGGGGAAGAGTAATTATTGCAATAGCAACATTAGTTTTAATCGGTATAGGAGGAGTAGTATATCTATATACAATGGTTTACTTTGGTGGAATAAGAAAGAAGGATCTAGATTTAATTTCACCAAGAATATTTAGATTCTTACCTAGAAGATTGAGAAAAGAACTAATTTAATAATAAAATTTTGCGAAGCAAAATATTACTAGTGAAAAAGTGAAAGAGTGAAAAAATGAAGGTGAAAAATCCTTAAGGGATTTTTGTATAAAGGTGCTTTGCACCAGTTGCAGTTTAAGTTTTGCATAGCAAAACATCCTTAACTTTTTCACTCTTTTACTATTAATTTTTCACCAAAAAGTTTGGAAGGGAAATAGTTTATGGAGTTATTAAAAGGATTAATAATTACAACAATAATTGAAATTGTGTATTTTATAGGATCTATTTTTGTAGTAGGATTTATATTAGGGGTTTTAAGGACTAAGTCTATAAAAAACTTTTATGGAGCCATTGGAAGAAAGAGTATTTATATAACCGGATTTATAGGGGTTCCTATTCATGAACTAAGTCATGCATTAGTAGCGATTATTTTTAAACATAAAGTAAACAAAATAAAGCTTTTTCAACCTAATAATGAAGATGGAACATTGGGATATGTAAAACATGCGTATAATCCTCGTAGCATATATCAGCAAATTGGAAATTTCTTTATTGGAATAGCACCAATTTTAGGCGGAATATTTTCTATCGATATTTTAATGTATTTTCTTATACCTAATATATACAAGGAATTTAGGATAACTATATTTAGTAGTATAAATGAGATGAATTTAATTAACTTAGTTTTAACGTTTAAATCACTAATAAAGTTAATATTTACAGTAGACAATTTCATAAATATAAGATTCATAGTTTTTTTATTCTTAGCAATATGTATATCTTCACATATATCATTAAGTAAGGCCGATATAAAAGGAGCTAGCAGGGGAATCTTTAGTATGTTTTTTGTACTTATGCTATTAAATTTATTAGGAGTAACAAAATATATATCACTAAGTAGCATAATAAGCTATAACATATTTATAATAAATATTCTTTTCATAGCCATAATATTTTCGCTAATAACATATGTTATTAGTTTATTAGTAAAATTAATTTTTCAAATTATACTTAAAAATTAGTTTTATTAAAAAAGCACTCAATTAGATTGAAGTGCTTTTTTAATTACGCTTATTATTTATAATTATATTATTATTTTTTTGTTGCTGCTACAAGTAACATCATTGGTCTGCGTAATTCATCTAACATTTCAGGAATAGTAGAAAGTAAATTTTCTTGTGGTTTTGGTTCAACAATATCTGTTATTTCAAATCCACCTTTTAAAATAGTATTTAAGTATGTTGTTAATGTTCTATGATACTTTATAACTTCCTCACCTAAAAAAATTGTATTACGAACACCTTCTATAAAATAATGATCAACTGGCCAATGTAATATTTTACCCTCAGCATCATAATACCAATCCTGTGGCCCTTGTGCAGTGAAGATTGGATGCTCCACAGAGAAAACAAGTTTTCCACCTTTTGAAATACACTTACTTATTCTATTCAAAACTTCTTCAAATGATTGAATATAATGAAGTGCTAATGAACTGATAATAATATCAAAGGAGTTTTCAGGGAAATCAATCTCCTCTATTGGCATACATAAATACTGGATATTTGCTGATTCAGTTTTGTTTCTTGCTTCATTTAACATCTTTTGTGAAATATCAACTCCAATTACTGACCTTGCACCATTTTCTATAGCAAATTGACAATGCCATCCAAAACCACAGCCTAAATCTAAAACTCTTTTATCTTCAAAGGTTGGTAATATTTTTCTTAGTTCGTGCCATTCTCCAGCACCTTTAAGCCCTTGTTTTGAGCGATTCATACTACTGTATTTATCAAAAAAGGTTTTATCTTCATATTTATTTTGTTTCATTTTTATTACCTCCATTCTTACTATATTGTATTGTCGCGATAAAGCTCATTCAAGATAAAAAATAATTCTATATAGTTTTATAGAAATAGGGTTACCAATTGGCAACCCTATTTAATCATTTTTTATAAATTATTTGTTTTATTGAATGGATAGAAAGGAAGTATTCATCTGCCAAATCTATCATCGTATAACCTTGTTTATATTTATCTATAATTTCCTTATTCCTATGAGCTAAAATTTTACGAATTCCTGATTTCTCCCCCCACCTCTTACAATACAGTGGTTGTGCAGGTATATATAGATATTCTCCTTGAATATATTGTTGTATTTCAAGAATCAAATGTTCTGGTAATATATTATTAGCATTCTTATATTTCATACAAACTTCACTCCTAAATATTAAAATATATAGGGTACAAAGTCGTATGTATAGAACTTTTGTTAGTGGTTTAATACTCCATACAAAATTCCACTATAATTACATACTGACTTTGTATGGAGTAAGCCTATTCTTTGAACTATAATCATGTTTTAACCTCCTACATAGATAAGAAAATAACGTTAGGTTCATAGCTATAATATTATAAAGTATTTTCTTATTTAATTATACATAAATAATGGTAAGTGTTAAACATTAATTACCATCCTATATAAATTGCTTTGCAATTTGAAACTACTCTTCATCAATTCCAAAGAAACTAAGTCCGGTGAATATAAGGAATGTTAATGAAATTATAACTAAGTTTTTAATAATAAATAAATCACTTAAAAAGTTATTTGTAAATAATCTAAGTATCATAAATATTAATACTGATAATAGTAAAAATATACTTATATTACTTTTAGATAAATCTAAGTATATATGTTTTTGAACTTCTCTAAGATTTATAAATAAACTTACACTGGATGTTAAGAATAAAGTTATACCATAACCCATTATATTAACACCTGGAATACCAATGAATATAAATAAACATATAAGCTCTAGAATTGATACTATTAATGAATTTCTAAGGATTACTCCTTGTTTGTTTAGTCCATTTAGGATTCCAAACATGGTGCTAGAAGTAAAGAAAATAGGAGCACTTAATGAAGCAATTCTGATATATTCCCCTAAGTCACCTCTACTATAAAACATTTGGCCCAGGGAATCTGGAATTATATTACAAATTACTGTTGTAGCAAGTCCAAGCAAAAATGCAATTTTTATTATTTTTTTTATTCTAACAGTGGCATTATAATAATCACCTCTACTTAAAGTTTCTGATAGATCGGGAACAATAAGAGAATTTATGGACATAATAACTATCATAGGAAAAGTTACTATTGTTAAAGCCATACCAGTGAACTTTCCTATCATTCCTAAAGCTGCTATAGAATCAAATCCAGCTGCAACTAGTCGTCTAGGAACTAGTAAAGTTGATGCTGTTCCAAATAAATTTCCAAGAAAGCCATTTATACATAAAGGAAAAGCAATTATAAATACATTAAATAATAATTGTGATGCTCTTTCTGGCTTTGCAGTTGATAAAGGAGCTTTTCTTGATATATTTTTATAATAACAAAATAAAAGAATCAAACTTTGTAGCTCTCCTATAGCTAAAGATACATATGCTAATGTAACTAAAGAAGTAATAGAAGTAGCTTTAAACATATAAATTAGTAAGGCAATAGTAACTATACGCATTGCTTTCTCTAAAATATCTATGAATGAAGGAACTACTATTTTTGAAACTCCATAAAAATAACCTTTTAATATATTAGATATAGCTATAAAAACCATTGCAGGACAAGTTACTCTAATAGCATTAACAGTTCTCATATCATGTATACCATATTTACTTATGTAAGGAGCTAAGAAAAATACCATTACTCCTATGGCAGCTGCCCATATTACATTAAAACTTGCAACCGTTTTTATAGTTTTATTTATATTGTTATATTGATTTTTAGCTTTATAGATAGCGGATACTTGAGATATAGCAGCTATTATTCCAGCGGTCATAAGGCAAATAAAAAGGTTATATATAGGCATTACTAAACCATACAATCCTATACCTACAGGTCCTATAAGTTTTGATAAGTAAATTGAAAATATAAAACCTAAAACTCCAGTTGTTATATTAGATATTGTAAGAAGAAATGAATTTCTTACAAAGCTATCTTTTTCCAAATTCTATCACCCCCAATTAAGCACATGAAAATAAATAATATGTTAGCATACTGATCTATTATTTATTGGATTGTGCCTCAATACACTTATATCTATTCTTAAAGAAATTAAAATATACCATAACTAAATACGAAGAAAATAAATAAGTAAAAGAAAATAAATGATTATATAAGTAATAATTTATCTATTTAGAAATATAAATTAAACATAAATAGAAAATTAGGGGGAGCACATGAAGAGGTTTATTAAATTTTTATTTGTTTCTATTATAGTAGTAACTTTAGCTTTTGGAATTTTTAAGGTTAAAAATAAATATAATTTAGATATTTTAAATAATAATGTAGATTGGTTAATAAGCCTTAAGGGATGCGAAGGAGCTAGAAGTTTTGACTTTGATGAAGAAGGAAATTTATATTTAGCTTTTGAAGATACAATTAGGGTAGTAAATAAAGAAGGAAATGATGAATTAATTATAAAGGAGAGCAAATTTAATATACTAGATATACTATATCATAACAATTTATTATACATAGCTACAGATAACAGAATATTAGAATATAGCATTGATACAAAAACTTATAAAGAAATTGTAACAAGCATACCTAATAATGGAATTAATAAAAAAATAAATTTATTACTAAATGAAGATAAACTTTATTTTTCAATAGGAAGCAATACAAACGCTGGAGTAGTAAACTCCAAAAGTGAGGCTTTTGACATAGCTACAAGTCCATGGATATTAACTGGAAACAATTATGGAGAAGGAAAGACAGGAGCCTTTTCCCAATATTCTGTAAGCACTGAAGTTGGGGAAGGTGTAGAATCACAGAAAATAGGTAATGCAGCTGTACTCTCATACAATATAAAAAATCAAGAAATAAACTTATTTGCACATGGAATCAGAAATATAACTGGATTGGATATTGATAGTGAAGGTGAGATTAAAGCTATAATTGGAGGCATGGAAGACATACCTCCTAGAAATATAAAAGATGATAAAGATTATATATATAATTTACAAAAAGACAATTGGTATGGTTGGCCTGATTATAGTGGAGGAGATCCAATAACATCCCCAAGATTCACAGATTCTATAAAACAAGAATTTTTGATAAAAAATCATGTTGATAAAAATCCGGCAGCACCTATATATCAAGATAGCGATGTATCATCGTTACAAGGTTTAGCTATAGATAAAGTTGGAAAGTGTTTTGATAAAAACACGGTTATATTTGGGAATAATAAAAAAGGATTTATATATGCACTAAGTAAAGAAGGAGTTGCAAGAGAATTAATATCCTTAGATGAAAGAAGCAAAGTGGAAAAAATAATATTTTATAAAGATGGATTTTTTATTTTAGATAGCAAAGCTGGGTGCTTATATAACCTTAAATTGAATGATACAAATACAATATTTAAATTGCCAAAAATATTTTGGGTTTTTTCAATAGTATTCATATTAGTAATAATTGTATCTATACTAATAAAAAATAGAGATACAAAACTTAATAAAAAAATGTAGACTAAAAAGGTTATTACGCAATGAAAAAAATTGTGTAATAGTCTTTTTAACTTTTTAGAAAAATTATTAATAAAATATGTAAATAGAAAATATAAATATAACATAGAAGGTCTAATTAAATTATTACACTTACTAAAACAATTTATATATATTATTTTAAATTGTTAATTGTAAATTGTTAATTGGAATATATAACTTATATAATTAGGAGGTAAAGTGGTATGGGAAAAACAATAGTACTTAATTTATCAGACGTAAAGTTAGAAGGAGACATATTAGATGTTGGAGAAAGTTTTGGGGTAATATATAACATATCTAAAGGTATTGAGGATGAAATATCAGTAGACTATGTAGGAGGAGAAAATTCAAATGAGATTAAGGAAGAAGAATATGATACATGCACAATGTTTTTTCATCTAAGTAAATTATGGAACAATTATGGAAGACTAAAGTTAATAGAAGAAGTAAGTAAATATGTTAAAGTAGGCGGGAAAATATATATATGGGACATAAATAAAGAAGTTAAGGATATTATAAATAATAAAATAATGGCAGTACTACCTTCAGGGAAAATAAAAGAATTTGAGTTCAGAAATTTAAATCCTATAATAAAATCTAATATAGAAGAAAATGAGAAATTACTTGAAAAATATTATAAAATAGAAGAAACTAAGTTATGGGAAGATATACACTTTATAAAAGGTATAAAACTTTAAATATTGAAAGGAAGAAAATACTTATGAAGATTTTACTTACAGCTGTAAACTCTAAATTTGTTCACAGTAATTTGGCTGTTAGATATTTAAAAGCATTTACTAAAGACATGGACTATGAATGTAAGATTAGAGAATTTTCAATTAATGATAGAGATGAGAAGGTGCTTGAAGAGATTATAAAAGAAAAACCTAATGTAGTTGCCTTCTCAACTTATATTTGGAATATAGAAATGATAAAGAGAATTTCTAATCTTATAAAACTTGTAGATGAAAATATAGAGATATTATATGGTGGACCAGAAGTATCTTATGATAGCCAAAACATATTAAAAGAATTAAATGGAGAATATATAATTGAAGGAGAAGGAGAAAAAACATATAGAGAGTTTGTAGAGTATAAAATAGGAGAAAGAGATATAAACTCAATAAGAGGTCTTTATTACAAAGTTAATGATGAAGTAGTTCTTAATGGAAAGAGACCATTAATGAATATGAATGAATTAATATTTCCTTATGAAGAAAATGAAAATTTAGATAATAAGATTGTATATTATGAAGCTTCAAGAGGATGTCCTTTTAATTGTAAATATTGTTTATCATCAACAACTCATGGAGTAAGATTTATAGATATAGATAGAGTGAAAAAAGAATTAAAATACTTTATAGATAAAGAAGTAAGATTAGTAAAATTCGTAGATAGAACCTTCAATTGTAATCATAAATTTACTATGGAAATTTGGGAATTCTTAATTAATCAAAATACAAAAACTCAATTCCACTTTGAAATATCAGCAGATATTTTAAAAAAATCAGAGCTTGAACTTCTAAAAAATGCTCCAAAGAACAGATTTCAATTTGAAGTTGGAGTTCAAACAACAAATGATGATGTTTTAAGTAGAATAAATAGGTTTGTAAATTTTAGCGATATAAAAGAAAAAGTTGAGGAACTTCTTGAAATCAGAAATATAAAACAACATCTAGATTTAATAGCAGGATTACCAGGCGAAGATTATAATTCTTTCAAAAAATCCTTTAATGATGTTTATAGCATAAGACCAGAGGAAATACAATTAGGGTTTTTAAAACTCTTAAGAGGATCATCTATGAGAGAAGAAGCAGAAGAATATGGAATGAAATATTCACCATATCCACCATATGAAATACTAAAAACAAAGGATATTAATTATAATGAAATAATAAAGCTTAAGAAAATAGAGGAAATGGTCGATAAATATTATAACTCACAAAAATTTAATAACATAATAAAATATTTAGTAAACAAGTTTGATACTCCTTTTGATTTTTATTATACCTTGGGAAATTACTTTGATTCTAGGGGCTATTTTAATAAGAATATAGGCAATAGTGAATACTATAAATTGTTTTTAGATTTCAATAAAGATATATTAAAAGAAGAAGATTTTATATTAAAAAATCTTTTGAAATTTGATTATTTAACTTTCAATAAAAGAAGAGGAATGCCAGAATTTATAAAATCTAATTTAGATAAAGAAGAAGAGACAAAAATTAAGGAAACATTCAAAGGAGTATATTCTTTTAAAAATTACTATATAGAAGTATTTAATATAAATATTTATAAGTTTATAGAAAATTCAATTATAGTTAAAGAAAAAGATTATTATTTATTTGGGCATGAAGGTGATATAATACGTATAACTCAACATATTATATAAAGTTAAAATTAACGGTTAAATTATTAACAAAATATTAATGGTTAGTTAAATAAAAATAAAGTGTTGAAAAAAACCTAAAAACATGTATAATAGAAAGTAAAAAGAGTAATTAATACTATATTAAGTATTAATTACTATATTATCAGAATGATAAGGTGGTGAGATTTTGGCATTAGAAGCAATAAATGAAATTAAGAAAGCTGAAGAAAAAGCTGAAGAGCTAATTCAAGAAGCTACGATAACTTCTAAGGAAATAGTAAAGAATGCTAGCATTCAAGCTGAAGAAGAGTACAATAAAATTCTAAATGAAGCAAATTTTAAGAAAGCACAGATTATTACCAAGGCAGAAGAAGAAGGAAATTCAGAAGCAACGCCTATATTAGAAAAAGGCGCAAAAGAAATAGAAAATATAAAAAATATTTCTGACGAAAAAAAGAATAATGCTATTAATTTAATCGTTGAGAGGATAGTGAAGATTCATGGCAATAGTTAAGATGAACAAGTTCACTTTGCTTACCTTTGAATCTAAAAAGCAAAAGCTTTTAAGGGAAATACAAGGATTATCTAATGTAGAGTTTATTAATTTACAAGATGATGATTTCCTTGAAAAATATGAAGAATTAAAAAGCTTAGCTAAAGATGATATAGATTTAGAGTATTCAAAGTATGAAGAAAATTTATCAAAAGCTAAATTTGCTTTAGAATTTCTAAAAAAATATGTTCCTAAAAAGTCAGCATTAAAGGCATTAAAAGAAGAAAAGCTAATATTAACTTTAGATGAATTAGAAGAGAAAGTTAAAGCCTATAATTGGGAAGCAAGCTATAATAAAGCAAAAGAAAAAGAGGCTGAACTGTCTAATTTAGATTCAAAGATAACAAAGTTACAAGCTGAGATAGATACTTTAATTCCTTGGCAGGATTTGGATGTAGCTTTTGATAAAATAAAAAATTTGAAAAAGACATCATATTTCTTAGGAACTATAGCAAAATCTTATGAAGATGATTTATTAGGAGAATTATCAAATACATATGTTGAAATAATATCAAGAAGTAATAATGATATAAACCTTCTAATTTTATCTAATAAAGAGGAAAGCGAAAATGTATCAGAGGTTTTAAGGGGTGTTGGATTTAGTGCATTTAAAACTGAGCACAAAGATGTCCCAATGAAGCTTATTTTAGAATTTAAGCATCAAATAGAAGAACTTCAATCAAAGAAATTTTTCATTCAAGAGGAAATTGCAAACTTTGAAGAAGATCTAAAAAACTTAGAATTAGCTTATGATTATTTTGTAAGTAAAGTTGAACGTGTTAAAGTTTCAACCAATTTTTTAAAGACAAAAAATATATGTGCAATTCAGGGATGGGTAGCACAAGAAGATAGTGAGACATTAAAGTCTATATGCAATAATATTCTTAAAGATGACTATTATATAGAATTTGAAGATGTTAAAGAAGATGAAATAGATGAAGTTCCAATTAAGCTTAAAAATGGTGAACTTGTTTCAGCATTTGAAAGTGTAACTGGAATGTATAGTTATCCTAAATATAATCAAATAGATCCAACACCCCTACTTGCACCATTTTATTTAATATTTTTTGGAATGATGGTAGCAGACGTAGGATATGGATTGTTAGTTTTAATAGGAGCAGCATTAGCACTTAAGCTTTTAAAGCTAGATGAAGGTAAAAAGGATTTTGCAAAATTCTTTTTATATTTAAGTATACCAACAATATTCTTTGGAGCAATTTATGGATCTTTCTTTGGAGATGCTATAAAATTACCAACCCAAATAATTGATACAAATAAAGATGTTATGACTATAGTGGTTCTATCTTTGGGATTAGGAGTTATTCAAATATTCTTTGGATTATTCATAAAGGTTTATAGTCTGGTTAGGATTGGTAAAGCAAAAGATGCATTATTAGATGCTGGCTCATGGATAATAACATTATTATCTATAGGTGGATTAGTAGCTGCTAAGGCATTAAAATTCCCAAGTATAGTTGGAAATATTTTTATAATTACAATGGTTATTGGTATGATACTAGTAGTTATTGGTGGAGGAAGAGAAGAAAAATCCTTTGGAGCTAAAGCAGGTCAAGGGTTATATTCATTATATGGTATTACTGGTTATGTAGGAGACTTAGTTTCTTACACAAGGCTTATGGCTTTAGGATTAGCTGGCGGTTCAATCGCAGGAGCTTTAAATCTATTAATTAACACTTTACCAGGTGTAGCAGCAATAGTAGTAGGTCCTATTTTATTTGTTTTATTTCATATATTTAATTTAGGTTTATCATTACTTGGAGCTTATGTTCATACAGCAAGACTTCAATACGTTGAGTATTTTGGTAAATTCTACGAAGGTGGAGGAAGACCTTTTAGAGCATTTAAAGTTTCAGAAAAGTATATAAAGATCAAAAGAAATTAGGAGGAATTATAAAATGGAAATGTCATGGATTCAATTTTTTATGGAAAATAACGGTGGATTAATATTTGCAGCTATGGGAGTAGCCTTAGCAGTTGGTTTATCAGGTATAGGTTCAGCTAAAGGAGTTGGTATAGTTGGTGAAGCAGCAAGTGGATTAGTTACAGAAGAACCAGAAAAATTTGGTAAGGCGTTAGTTCTTCAATTATTACCAGGTACACAAGGATTATATGGATTTGTTATAGGATTCTTAGTATTTACAAAAATGGCTTCAGGAATGCCATTAGATCAAGGTTTATATTTATTAGGAGCTTGTTTACCAATAGCATTTGCAGGTCTTTGGTCAGGAATAGCTCAAGGTAAAGTTGCAGCATCTGGTATTCAAATATTAGCTAAAAACCCAGAACATAATACAAAAGGTATAATATTAGCAGCAATGGTTGAAACATACGCATTATTAGGATTCGTTATTTCATTCATGCTAGTAAATAAGGGATTCTAAGATTGGAGAGAATAGGCTATGGCAAACGTAAATAATCTAACTTCTAAAATCCTTAGGGATGCTGAAGAGAGAAAGGAAAGTATTTTAGCTTCTGCAGAAGAAGATAAAAATAAGATTCTTTCTAAGAAAATAGCTAAAGCCAAAGAACTTGAAAAAGAGATTATACAAAAGGCTGAGCTTGAAGCTAAAACTAAAAAAGAAAGAATTTTATCTTCTGCTTCTCTTAAGGTTAGAAATAATAAATTATCTGCAAAGCAGGAAGTTATAAAAGAAGTATTTGAAAATAGTATAGATATGTTAGCAACTATATCTGGAGATGATTTTTTAAGATTTATAAAAAACTCAATACTTTCTCTAGGTGAAATAGGAGAACAGACATTAATTTTAAATAAAGAAGGAATGGAATTAGTAGATCTTACTTTTATCTATGATTTAAATCAATCATTAGGAGATAAAGGAAATATTAAACTAAGTCCTAATACTGGGAACTTTAAGGGTGGATTTATTCTTGAAAGTAATGGTATAGAAATCAATAACACATATGAAGCTTTAGTAAGTTCATTAAAAGATGAATTGGAGTTTGAAGTAGCAAGAGTGTTGTTTAATTAAGGAGGGTAAGATATGGATGTAATGAAATTTACCCAAGCTGTATCAAGAATATGGGTTTTAGAAACTAAACTTCTTGATAAGCCTAAAATTGAAAGAATGATAGAAGCTCCATCAGCAAATGAAGTACTAAGAATATTAAATGAAACAGAGTATTCAAATGTTTCAACTAATATAAAAAGAGCAGAAGATTATGAAGAAATATTAAGTGCAGAACTTAAAAGAATATATAATTTAGTTTATGAAATAAGCCCTATAAAAGATGTTGTAAAGTTAATGAGTTTAAAATATGACTATCATAATATAAAGGTGCTTCTAAAAGGAAAAGTATTAAGTAAAGATTTATCTTCAATGCTTATACAATTAGGAAATCTAGATTTACAAGAAGTTAAACGTAAAATAGATGGAGAAAATTTCAAGAGTTTAAATGGAAACCTTGGAAAAGGAGTTCAAGAAGCAATGAAATCTTTTGAAGAAACTAAGGATCCTCAAAAGATAGATATAATAATAGATAAATATATGTATAAAGAATTAGTAGATATAAAAAATTCATTAAATTATAAGTTCATAGATAATTTAGTTAAAGCTATGATAGATTCTACTAATATAAGAACATTACTTAGAATAAAGAAGCAAAATAAAGGAAGAGACTTTGCTGGAGAAGTTATAGTTAATGGTGGAGCAATAGATAGTAGCAAACTTATATCTTTATTAAATGAATCACCAGAAAATATAATGACTAAATTACAAAGCACTATATATTCAGATTTAATAAAGCAAGGTTTTGAGGGCTATATATCTACAGAATCTGCAAGTCTTTTAGAAAAATTGAGTGATAATTATATTATGAGATTAATGAAAGATTCTAAGTTAGTTACTTTTGGACCAGAAAAGATATTATCTTATATTTATGCAAAAGAAACAGAAATAAAAGTAATAAGAATTATAATGGTTGGCAAGCTTAATAATATTGCTGAGGAAGTAATAAGAGAAAGGTTGCGTGATATATATGAATAAGAAAATAGGTGTTGTTGGCGATAAGGATTCAGTTTTAGCTTTCAAAGCTTTAGGAATAGATGTATTTCCAGTAGTTGAAGCTGATGAAGCAAGAAGAGCAGTTGATAACTGTGCAAGAAGTAACTATGCAGTAATTTTTGTAACTGAGCAGATAGCACAACATATTGAAGAAACTATAGCACGTTACAATGAAGAAATACTTCCAGCTGTAATATTAATTCCAAGTAATCAAGGTTCATTAAATATTGGACTAAAGAGAATTAGTAATAGTGTGGAAAAAGCTGTTGGCGTTAATATTTTATAGGAAGGTAGGTTAGTAAGTTGAAGACCGGAAGAATTATTAAGGTTGCTGGTCCTTTGGTTGTTGCTGAAGGAATGGAAGAAGCAAACATTTATGATATGGTTAAAGTTGGAGAAAAGGGTCTTATTGGAGAAATCATTGAAATGAGAAATGATAAGGCATCAATCCAAGTTTATGAAGAAACTACAGGAATAGGCCCTGGCGACCCAGTTATTACAACAGGAGAGCCTCTTAGCATAGAATTAGGACCAGGTCTTATAGAAGCTATGTTTGATGGAATACAAAGACCTTTAAATGCTTTAGAAAGCGCATCAAACTCACCATTTTTAAAAAGAGGAGTATCAGTTAAATCATTAGATAGAGAAAAAGTTTGGACATTTAATCCTACAATTAAAAATGGTGAACATGTAGAAGCTGGAGATATAATAGGTACTGTACAAGAAACGTCAGTTATACTTCATAAGATAATGGTACCTTATGGCATTAAGGGAACTATTAAAGAAATTAAAGCTGGAGATTTTACTATAGTTGATACAGTAGCTATAGTAGAAACTGAAAATGGAGATAAAGAATTAACTTTAATGCAAAAATGGCCTTCAAGAAAAGGAAGACCATATAGCAAAAAGTTAAAACCAGAATCACCAATGATTACAGGCCAAAGAGTTATAGATACATTTTTCCCAGTAGCAAAAGGTGGGGCTGCTTCAGTACCAGGACCATTTGGAGCAGGTAAAACAGTTGTACAACACCAAATAGCAAAATGGGGAGATACTGAAATAGTTGTTTATGTTGGTTGTGGAGAACGTGGGAATGAAATGACAGACGTTCTTAATGAATTCCCAGAACTTAAAGATCCAAAGACTGGTGAAAGCTTAATGAAGAGAACAGTTCTTATAGCGAATACTTCAAATATGCCAGTTGCAGCTAGAGAGGCCTCCATTTATACAGGAATAACTATAGCTGAATACTTTAGAGATATGGGATATTCAGTATCAATAATGGCAGATTCAACCTCAAGATGGGCAGAAGCCTTAAGAGAAATGTCTGGAAGACTAGAAGAAATGCCAGGAGATGAAGGATATCCGGCATACCTTGGATCAAGACTTGCTGATTACTATGAAAGAGCAGGTAAAGTTGTATGTTTAGGTAGTGATGGAAGAGAAGGTGCAGTTACAGCAATTGGTGCAGTATCACCTCCTGGGGGAGATATTTCAGAACCGGTTTCTCAAGCTACATTAAGAATAGTTAAAGTTTTCTGGGGATTAGATGCAAACCTTGCATATAAGAGACATTTCCCATCAATAAATTGGTTAAACTCTTATTCATTATATGAAGATTCAGTTGATAAATGGATGAACAATGAAGTATCACAAGATTGGTCATCTTTAAGAATAGAAGCTATGACTTTACTTCAAGAAGAATCAGCTCTTCAAGAAATAGTTAGTTTAGTTGGTATAGATGCCTTGTCAGAAAATGATAGATTGAAATTGGAAATTTCAAAATCAATAAGAGAAGACTATTTACAACAAAATGCATTTCATGAGACAGATACATATACTTCATTAGATAAGCAATATAAAATGCTTAAATTAATCTTATTATTTAGAAAAGAAGCTGAAAGAGCTTTAAAAGCTGGAGTATATTTAAATAAGATATTAAATCTTGATGAAATTAGAGATAGAATAGCAAGAAGTAAGTATATATCTGAGAATGAAATAAATAAGATAGATAAAATAGAAGAAGATTTAAAAACTACAATAGATACTTTAATCAACGAAGAAGGAGGGGTTCTAAATGCTTAAGGAATATAAAACAGTTACAGAAGTTGTGGGACCTTTAATGGTTGTTGAAGGTGTTGAAGGTGTTAAATATGATGAATTAGTTGAAGTAGAACTTCAAACAGGAGAAAAGAGAAGAGGAAAAGTTCTTGAAATAAATGGAACCAAGGCTATGGTTCAATTATTTGAAGGATCTACAGGGATTAATTTAAAGGAAACAAAGGCACGATTTTTAGGTAAACCTCTAGAATTAGGAGTTTCTAAAGATATGCTTGGAAGAATATTTGATGGAATGGGAAATCCAATTGACAATGGGCCAAGAATAATAGCTGAAAAAAGAGTTGATATTAATGGTGAAGCTATAAATCCAGTATCAAGAGATTATCCATCAGAATTTATTCAAACTGGGATTTCAGCTATTGATGGACTTAATACTTTAGTTAGAGGACAAAAGTTACCTGTGTTCTCAGCTTCAGGACTTCCTCATGCACAATTGGCTGCACAAATAGCAAGACAAGCGAAAGTTTTAAATTCAGATTCTAACTTTGCAGTTGTATTTGCTGCTATTGGTATTACTTTTGAAGAATCTCAGTTCTTCGTAGATGAATTTAATAAAACAGGCGCTATAGATAATTCTGTATTATTTATGAATCTTGCATCAGATCCAGCTATAGAAAGAATAGCAACTCCAAGAATGGCACTTACTACAGCTGAATTCTTAGCTTATGAAAAAGGAATGCACGTATTAGTTATTATGACTGATATAACAAATTACGCAGAAGCATTAAGAGAAGTTTCAGCTGCTAGAAAAGAAGTTCCAGGTAGAAGAGGATATCCAGGATATTTATATACTGACCTTTCAACTTTATATGAAAGAGCAGGTAGACTTAGAGGAAAAGAGGGTTCCATAACTCAAATTCCTATTTTAACAATGCCGGAAGAAGATAAAACTCATCCAATTCCAGACTTAACTGGATATATTACAGAAGGACAAATAATTCTTTCAAGAGAGTTATACAAGAAAGGAATTATGCCTCCTATAGATGTATTACCATCACTTTCAAGACTTAAAGATAAAGGTATTGGTAAGAACAAAACGAGAGAAGATCATGCTGATACAATGAACCAATTATTCTCAGCTTATGCACAAGGTAAGCAGGCAAAAGAGTTATCAGCAATTTTAGGTGAATCAGCTTTATCAGATGTAGATAAGCAATATGCTAAGTTTGCAGAAGCATTTGAGGAGCAATATGTATCTCAAGGCTTTACAACGAATAGAAGTATAGAAGAAACTTTACAATTAGGATGGAAGCTTCTAAAAATACTTCCAAGAACAGAACTTAAGAGAATAAGAGATGAATACTTAGAAAAGTATATGCCAAAGGGAGATGAAGAATAGCCATGGCAAGATTAAATGTAAATCCTACTAGAATGGAGATGTCTAAGCTGAAAAAAAGATTAGCTACAGCTACAAGAGGACATAAACTTTTAAAGGATAAACAAGATGAGCTTATGAGGCAATTCGTTAATCTTGTCAAATACAATAATGAATTAAGAAAATCTGTAGAAGAAGAATTACAAGGTTCTCTTAAAGATTTTGTTATGGCTAGAGCTGTTATGAGCTCAGAATTTTTAGAAGAAGCAGTAGCTTATCCAAAAGAGAGTATATCTGTTGAAGTAGGAACTAAAAATATAATGAGTGTTAATGTTCCAGAGATGAAATTCCATAGACAGCTTGAGGGAGATGAAGGAAGTATATTTCCATACGGTTTTGCAAGTACATCATCTGAATTAGATGATTCAATAGCTAAGCTATATAAAATATTACCAAAGTTATTAGAACTTGCAGAAGTAGAAAAATCAACTCAGCTTATGGCAGATGAAATAGAAAAGACAAGAAGAAGGGTTAATGCTCTTGAATATATGACCATTCCTTCATTACAAGAAACTATAAAATATATAAGAATGAAGCTGGATGAAAATGAAAGAGGAGCTTTAACTAGACTTATGAAAGTTAAAGATATGATAGAAGCAAGAAATTAAGGAGATGTGAAAACATCTCCTTAATTTTGTTTACATATATAAGCTACATTATATGTTGTTTAATTACATAATAAACGTAACAGTTTTGTAATTGATAAATATGCCTATTAATAGTATAATAAAGTAATGAATTTTAGTAACTTAATGAATGATAGACGTGAGAAATCAAGGAGAAAATTATGATATATGCAATATCCTTTATATTATCTTTTTTGATAGTATATTTAATAACACCAATTTTAATTAAAGTATCTTTTAAATATAGTTTTACAGATAAACCAACTAAAAGAAAAAAGCATGGAAGAGAAATTCCACTTTGTGGTGGCTTATCTATGTTTATAAGCTTCTTTATAGTATATTTTTTTATTAATAGATATACAGCAATAGATGAAAAGTTATGGATATTTGCAGGTGCTTTATTAATATTAGCAATAGGTTTAATAGATGATACTTTTAAGACTAGAGGAAAAGAGTTCCCTATATACCCAAGGTTAATAATTCAATTATTAGCGGCATTTATAGTTTTTAAATCTGGAATAGTGTTTAGAGGATTTACAAATCCATTTACAGGAATTTACATACAATTATCAGGAGTACTACAATTTATACTAACTATGACATGGATCTTTGGCGTAACAACGGTTATAAATTGGTCTGATGGTATGGATGGCTTAGCAGGGGGATTGTCTTTGATATCATCTATAACTTTTGCAGGAGCAGCCATAATATTAAAGCAAAGTGAATCAATTAGTATGTCATTAATAGTATCAGGAGTAACACTGGGCTTTTTAATGTACAATAAATATCCAGCAAAGGTTTTTATGGGAGATTCAGGAGCTAATTTTTTAGGGTTTATCTTAAGTATAATAGCTTTAGATGGAGCTTTTAAACAAGCTACTCTAATGAGTTTATTTATACCTATTTTAGCTCTTGCAATACCTATTTTTGATAATATATTTGTTATAATAAAAAGGTTTTTAGATGGAAAACCTGTGTATCAAGCAGATAGAAGTCAAATACATTATAGATTAGAAGCAAAGGGATTTACTCCAAAGCAAGTTGTAACATATATAAATATGGTTAGCTTAGCATTTAGCATAATTTCAATAGTATTACTTTTAATTAAGAATTAATATTTATTTCAGTGCACGGATGTTTCTATGTTATAGGTAACAGTAATAGGACAGGTAACAGTTAACGGATACAAGTTGTTATATAGATTGCTTCTCAATTTACATCACAACTTGTTTCTTGATACCTGTGTACTTTACCAAAAAACTGTGAACCGCGAATTGTGCATTCTGAACTAATTAATATAAAGGGGGGTTATTATGTACAGTGGTCAGTTAGTAAAACTAAGGGCATATAAGGAAGAAGATATAGAAAAGGCAACAGTATATATAAATGATGAAGAAGTAAAAAAACTTATGGACTCTACAATCCCATTTCCTATGACTAAATGGCAAGAAGAAGAGTGGGTAAGAAGTAGAAAAGCAAATACGGATTTTACTTATGATTTTGCAATTGAGGATTTAAAAACTGGAAAATATATAGGCGGATGCAGTATTAATGAATGTGATGTAAAAAATAGAACTTGTGTAGTGGGTATAATGATTGGAGATAAAGAATATTGGGGCAAGGGATATGGAAGTGATGCACTAAAAGTACTAATCAAGTTTATTTTTGAAGAAGTTAACATGAATAAAATAAAACTTAATGTATTTTCATTTAATAATAGAGCAATAGCATGTTATAAGAAGGTTGGATTTAAAGAAGAAGGAATATTAAAAAAAGAGATATATAGAAATGGAAGATATTATGATGAAATAATTATGGCTATGTTTAAAGATGATAACTAAAGATTAGCCATATTTAATTAATAGTATTATTTACACAAGATATAAAATACTTTATAATTATAAAAAAGAATATACTAAGACTTTATCAAGAGTGGTGGAGGGACTGGCCCTGAGAAACCCGGCAACCTACAAAGGTGAAATGTAATAAGTGATTTTAATTTATATATTTCTATTGTGTGGTGCTAATTCCTGTTAGATAAGGGTAATTTATAGGCAATATATTAATACCCAAGTGTTATCTTTGGGTATTTTTTATTGCCTAAAAAATTATAATAGTTTTTAAAACTTAATTTTGGTGAATTATTCCTATAATTTTCACTACTTCTTATCAAGTATTCACTAAATAAACAACTGTGAATTATGCCTTGTAAACTGTGAACTTAAAAAGTGTTTTGCGCTTTTGTTAAAATATTTAAGCAATAAAATGGGGGGAAAATATGAATATTAAGAATTTATTTAATGAAAAAGAGGTGGTTTTTTCTTTTGAGATATTTCCACCAAAGCAAGAATCAAAAATCGATATAATTTACAATACCTTAGAGGAATTAAAAGATTTAAAGCCAGATTTTATTAGTGTAACTTATGGGGCAGGTGGGAGTTTATCAAAGAATATGACATGTGAAATTTCTTCAGTAGTAAAAAAGAAATATGGTATAGAGGCTTTAGCGCATTTAACTTGTATAAATTCAACTAAAACTCAAGTTGATTATATACTAAATAATTTAAAGGAATCAGGAATAGAAAATATATTGGCATTAAGGGGAGATATTCCAAGTAATTATGATGGAATTAGTGAATTTAATTATGCAAGTGATCTTATAAGTCACATTAAGAAAAGAAATGATTTTAATATAGTGGGAGCTTGTTATCCAGAAGGGCATTTAAATACTGTAGATTTAGATACAGAATTTAAAATTTTGAAGAAAAAGCAAGATTCAGGAGCAACGCATTTAATATCTCAACTGTTTTTTGATAACGAGTATTTTTATAATTTCTTAGATAAAACTAATGAGTACAATATAGATATTCCAATACAAGCAGGAATAATGCCTGTTATTAATACTAAACAAATAAAAAGGATTGTATCGTTATGTGGAGCTAAACTACCTAAAAAGTTCATTAAAATAATGAATAAATACGAATATAATCCAGAAGCCTTAAGAGATGCAGGAATCGCATATGCTATTGAGCAAATAATAGATTTAATATCAAGTGGTGTTGATGGAGTCCATTTATATACAATGAATAATGCATATGTTGCTAAGAGAATAAGTACAAATATATTTTCTATATTGGATACTATTAATAATTGTGAAAAAGTAATAAATTAGTTAATATATATATGATACTAAATAAAAAAGTTAAATATCTATATGGAGGATGAAATATGGAAAAGGTAGAAAGTTTTGAATTAGATCATAGAATAGTTAAAGCTCCTTATATTAGAAAGTGTTGTTTATTAACAGGGGAAAAAGGAGATAAGGTAACTAAATTTGATATTAGATTTTTACAACCTAACAAAGAAGCTTTTGGTACAGCAGCAATGCATGGATTAGAACATCTTCTAGCTCATGAATTAAGAGGAAGATTAGAAGGAATAATAGATTTATCACCAATGGGATGTAGAACAGGATTTTATTTGACTATTTGGGGAGATATAGAACCTTATGAAATAAAGAGTGAATTGGAATTTTCATTAAAAGAAATTTTGAATGCAACAGAAATACCTGCAGCTAATGAAATTCAATGTGGAAACTATAAGGATTTATCATTATTTGGAGCAAAGGAATATGCTAAAGAAGCATTGAAATCTGGTTTTTCACTAAATATCTATGGAGAAGAATAAATTAATAATTAAATTTTAATAACAAAAATAAAAATTATACATAAAAGAGTCATATTCTAATAAATATTATATAGAATATAACTCTTTTATTTTTATGTATAAATTATAATAGAACATAATATTAAATAAATAAAGTGAATATATAAATTTTTACATATTTCAAAATAAATAGAAATATGATACCATTTAATTATTAAAATATTTTGAAAATTTATAATATTAAGAAAAAGATACGGGGGAGATAGTTTGAGAAATACATGTGGTAAATTTAAGGAGTTAGAATTATTTATCCAGAATGGGAATGATGATGAAAGTTCTTTGATTGCGGTACTTCATCATGCACAAGGCTTATATGGATATTTAGGAAGAGAGGTTCAGGAGTATATTGCTTCTATGCTAAATATACCAGCATCTAAAGTATATGGTGTAGTAACATTTTATTCCTATTTTTCAACCGAACCAAAAGGCAAATATGTAATAAGTATATGTACAGGAACTGCTTGTTTTGTAAGAGGAGCTTGTGATATATTAGAGGATTTTAAAAAAATATTAGGCATAAAAGAAGGCGAAACTACCAAAGATGGATTATTTACTTTAGATACTTTAAGATGTGTCGGATCATGTGCTATTGCACCAGTAGTGCTTGTAAATGATAAAGTTTATGGATATTTTACTAAACCTCAAGTAAATGAATTAATAAATAATCTAAGGGAGCAAGGTTAATATGGAGAGAATAAATAATTACAATGATTTATTAGAAAGAGTTCAAGAATTTAAAAAGAATATAGAGGTTAGAGAGAATCCTGAAAAATATAATAATGGTGAAATAAAAGAAAGACATATATTAATTTGTGGAGGACCAGGATGTAAAGCTTCAAATGCTGATAATATTAGCAGAGCTTTCAATGAAGAAATAGATAGGCTAAATTTAAAAGATGAAATTAAAGTAATAATGACGGGATGCTTTGGATTTTGTGCAAAAGGCCCAGTAATAGAAATTATGCCAGATAAGGTATTTTATATAAAGGTAACAGAAGAGGACGTTAAAGAAATAATAGAAAGTCATATTTTAGAGGGAAGAGTAGTTGAGAGATTACTTTATGAAGATAAAGAAACAAAAGAAAGAATAAAAGTAAAAGAAGATATTCCTTTTTATAAAAAGCAAGTAAAAATAGCACTAAAAAACTGTGGAGTTATAGATCCAGAAAATATGGAAGAAGCTTTAGGGATAGGAGCTTATACAGCGTTAGGCAAAGTATTAACAACTATGACACAAGAAGATGTTATAAAGGAAATTAGTGAATCAGGACTTAGAGGCCGAGGAGGCGGAGGATTTCCAACAGGTAGAAAGTGGGAAGCTGCAAGAAGAGCAAAAGGTGATGTAAAATATGTAATCTGTAATGCTGATGAAGGCGATCCAGGAGCATTTATGGATAGAGCAATATTAGAGGGTGACCCTAATTCAGTTTTAGAAGCAATGGCTATTTGTGGATATGCTATTGGATCAAGTAAGGGTTATATATATATAAGAGCGGAATATCCTCTAGCTGTTCAAAGGTTGAAAATAGCTTTAAAACAAGCAAGAGAAATAGGTGTGCTAGGAGACAATATATTAAATACAGGATTTAAATTTGATATAGAAATAAAATATGGAGCAGGAGCATTTGTGTGTGGAGAAGCAACAGCATTAATTCACTCAATAGAAGGATTAAGAGGAGAGCCTACCATGAAGCCACCGAGAACTTCTGAAAAGGGATTATGGCAAAGGCCTACATGTGTTAATAACGTGGAAACTTTCGCAAATGTTAGTCAAATAATTAACAAAGGTTCTGAATGGTATAGCTCAATAGGAGCGGAGAAATCTACAGGAACTAAAGTTTTTGCTTTAGCAGGAAATATTAATAATGTTGGGCTTGTGGAGGTTCCTATGGGAATTCCATTAAGAGATATTGTATATGAAATAGGTGGAGGAATTATAGATGATAAAGAATTAAAAGCAATACAAACAGGAGGACCTTCAGGTGGGTGTATTCCAATTGAATATTTAGATCTCCCTATAGAATATGATACTTTAACAGAGATAGGTTCTATGATGGGATCAGGTGGAATGATAGTAATGGATGAAGATAATTGTATGGTTGATATTGCTAAGTTTTATTTAGAATTTAGTGTAGACGAGTCATGTGGTAAATGTACTCCATGTAGAATAGGTAATAAAAGAATATTAGAATTTTTGAAGAAGATAACAAATGGAACAGCAGTAGAAGAAGATTTGGAAAAAATGGAAGAGCTTTGTGAGGTAGTTAAAGATGCTTCTCTTTGTGGATTAGGGGAATCTGCACCAAATCCAGTTTTGAGTACATTAAAGTTTTTCAAAGATGAATATAAGGAACATGTAATAGATAAAAAATGTGTTGCAGGAGTTTGTAAAGGACTTGTTAAATATGAGATTACTGATGAATGTATAGGATGTACCAAGTGTCTAAGAGCCTGTCCTGTACTGGCTATTAAAGGAAAAATTAGAGAAAAGCATAAAATTGACATAGATAAATGTATTAGATGTGGTTTATGCTACGAAGCATGTCCAACTAAGGCCATAATAAAAACTAGCTTAGGAGGTGAAGCTTAAAATGGTTAATATAAAAATTAATGGAATAAATTTAGAAGTTGAAAAAGGTAGTAGTATTTTAGAAGCTGCAAAAAAGATAAATATAAATTTACCAACACTGTGTCATATGTATATGGCAGATGGGGAAACGAGAAATTGTAAGGGGACTTGTAGAGTTTGTGTTGTAGAAGTAGAGGGGTGGAGTGGATTAGCACCATCATGTGCAACAGAAGTGAAAGAAGGAATGTCAATAAAGACTAATTCTATAAAAGCAATTAAAGCAAGAAGGATTATAACAGAGTTGTTATTATCAAATCACCCTAAGGACTGCTTAAATTGTGATAAGAATACAAATTGTGAGCTACAAAAGTTAGCTTCAGATTTAGGTGTAGATGAAAAAAAATATGAAGGAGAAATGGTAAACTTTGATTTAGATTTTTCTGACGGATTTATTAGAGATAGAGAAAAATGCATTTTATGTAGAAGATGTATTACAGCTTGCAATGATGTTCAAAAGGTACATGCTATAACTGCAGCTAACAGAGGATTTGGAACTAATGTATCAACTTTTTCTAATGATCCAATAAAAGATACAAACTGCACATATTGCGGTCAATGCGTAGCAGTCTGTCCAACAGGAGCTTTAAGAGAAAAAAGTGATTACAAAAAGGTATGGGAATTATTAGATGACGATAATAAATATGTTGTAGCGCAAATAGCACCTGCTGTGAGATCTGCTCTTGCTGAAGAATTTGGGTTAGAATCAGGAGAATTATCTACAGGGAAAATCATAACTGCATTAAAATTGCTATCATTTAATTCTGTATTTGATACAAATTTTGCAGCAGACTTAACCATAATGGAAGAGGCTAATGAATTTATAGAAAGATTTACTGTAGGAGAAAATTTACCTCTTATTACGAGTTGTTGTCCAGCTTGGATAAATTATGCAGAAAATAATTATCTAGAAAATATCAATCTTGTATCAAGTTGTAAATCCCCTCAACAAATGTTTGGAGCTATAGCTAAAAATTATCTTCCAAAAAAATTATCTGTAAAAAGGGAAAATTTGAAAGTTGTATCAATTATGCCATGCATAGCTAAGAAGTTTGAAGCAAATAGAAAAGAAATGATAAGTAATGATGGAATAAAGGATGTAGATCTAGTTATAACTACTAGAGAACTAGCTAAAATTATAAAAGAGGCAGGAATAGATATAATTAATTTAAAGGACTCAGAATTTGATAATCCGTTAGGGGTATCAAGTGGAGCAGGTACTATATTTGGAACTAGTGGAGGGGTCATGGAGGCTGCTCTTAGAACTTCCTATGAATGGATGACTGGAATGACACTAGAAAAAATAGATTTTGAAAATGTAAGAGGTTTAGAAGGAATTAAGGAGGCTAAAATAGATATAAATGGAAGAGAAGTTAATATAGCAGTTGTTAGTTCATTAGGAAATGCTAAAAAGGTTATGGATGATATAAAGTCAGGAAAATCTAAGTATCATTTTATAGAGGTTATGGCATGTCCTGGGGGATGTATTGACGGAGGAGGACAACCGTTTATAAAATCTAATAGAGAAATTCTAAAAAGGAGAATGGAAGCAATATACAATGAAGATAAAAATAAAAATATTAGAAAAGCTCATGAGAATCCCATGATACAAAAGTTATATGAAGACTTTTTACAAAAGCCCAATAGTTATATAGCGCATCAAATATTACACATCAGCCACAAAAAATAGTAAATAATAGGCTTAACTATATAGATTTAAATCTATAGCTAGCTCAAATCCATATAATTAAAGTTTTATAAAATAATATAGCTTAAGATAGGGGATAAAGAAGAAATTTATCCCCTATTCTAATATAATTAATTAGAATAGACAAAATATTGGCAAAAATATCAAAAAGCCCTCTTTTAATCAAAAAAACTATGGAAAAGAATAACAATAAATAGTATAATTAGTATGATAAATATATAGGCTTAAAATTTAATTATATATAAGTCATTTTATAGTAGGAGAGGTAATATATGCTAGAAACTATAATGATTTCACTTATATTTTGTAAGGTAAAAGGTTTAAAAATAAAGCCTTTATTTAAAAATTGGACAATATACCCGGTTATGTTTATGGAGCTGATTTACATAATAATGCAAGTGAATATTTATCTTGAAAATTATTCAGTAATAAATTATGTAGGTGTACTAAAAACCATGTATTTATGTTCATATTTACCATTGATATTTAAGTATAACCAATATATATCAGCTATAATTGGAGCTGGATTTGTTATAATTGGAGGTATATTGAATGATATAGCAATATCGGTAAATAATGGATATATGCCAGTATTCCCTACGGTGTCATATCTAACAGGATATGCAAAAGCAGATTCATTTAGTAGAGTAAATGATATACATATATTAGGAGATTCAACAACTAAGTTAAAGATACTAACAGATATAATTGATGTTGGATATAGTGTTCTTAGTATAGGAGATGTATTTATAAGAGTGTATGTATTCATAATAATTTATAATGTAGTAAAACTACTAAATACAACAAAAGAGAAAAATTAAAATAAACAATTAAGAGGGAGAAAAAATATGTTAAGACTGTATCCAATAGAATTCTTTTTAAGGGCAATACCAGAAAGTTTTATAGTTATATTTGCAATCTATATCTTCTCAAAAACAGAAATAAATAAAAAAAGATATTTAATAACGAGTATAACATTTTCTTTAATTATTTATATCGTTAGAATGTTACCAATAAGCTATGGAGTACATATGATTTTATCTGTTTTATTTTTATTATTTATAATGGCTTATTACAATAAATTAGATGTTATCAATGCAATAAAAAGTATTATACTTGTATATTTAATTCAGCTAATATCTGAAGCAATAAATGTCTTAATGCTTAATTTTATGAAGTTTGATTTGGAAACTTTACTTAAAGATCCGATTAGTAAAACTATATTAGGAATACCGTCATTAGCAATTACAGCAATTATGATATCAATTTTTTATATTATAAATAAAAAAAGAAGGAAGCTTAAAAAAATATGAATTTAGAATTAATATGTAAAAATATATCAATTAATTTAAAAAATCAATTAAATTTAGATGAGGATAAAGCTAGTATTATTGAATATGGGCTATTTGCATTTTTTCATATGAGTATATCAATATTATTAGTAGCAGTAATAGGATTAATATTTAATGTAATGATTGAAGCTTTAATAATTTCTTTTGTTGTAGCTATTTTAAGAAAATTTTCAGGTGGGGCACATGCAAGTACAGCACTTAACTGTGCAATAGTTGGAGTATTAATATCTATAATACCAGCTTATATAACTAAAAATCTAAATTTTAATATTAATTATATAATTTTTACAGGAATTCCTTTGTATATAATTTCACTTATCATTGTTTATAAATTAGCACCAGTAGATAGCCCTAATAAACCGATAAAAAAGCAAAAAAAAATAAAAAAGTTAAAAAAAGGCTCTATTATATTATTATCTATTTATATGATTATTGTAGCTTTTAATGTGATTATATATTATATAAGCAAGAATCATATATTTTTAGTATATTCAGCTTGTATATATATAGGAATGTTATGGCAAGTATTTACTTTAACTAAATATGGTCATATTTTAGTTAATATAGTAGATTCTTTATTTATAAAAATTTTTAAGATATTAAGGGGGGAAAAAAATGAAAAGATTAAATAACAAAGTATTAATGGCAGTTGCCGCTTTTGCTACAGTAATTGCATCTGTAGTATCTACATCAGCATGTTTCTGGGCTATGTATCAACCAGAGGAGCCAAAGGCTTTAAGAGATGAGTAATTAAATAAAGATCGGATTTTCCGATCTTTATTTAAATAATTATGAGGTGAACAATTTGAATAAAATAAATAAAGATAAGAGAAAACAAATAAATGATATGGTTTCAATAGTAAAATTAGCATCATTAATGTTCACAGCCATTATATTTTTCCAGTATTTTTTTAATAATAATGAATTTTTAGACAATTTGGTGTATCAACAAATTATGTTCATGGCCTTAGGAGGGGTAATGCTATTATTATTAGCAATATATATGTTATGGTCATTTTCATTAAATGGTAAACTTAATAAGAGTAAATATAGGAAAATTATTTTTATAGAAAATTTAGCTTTTATAGCAATGTTTTTGGGAACAGTTATATTTTCGGGAGCTTATCAAAGTGAATATAAATATATATTTTTATTTATAATAACCAGTTCAACTATACAGTTAGGATTAAAAAGTGGAATAACTATTGCAGGAATATCATCATTAGCAATATTAATAATGGATATAGTATGTATGCCTAATGTTGCGGTTAATAAAAACTTTCAAAATGATTTGATATTATCAGGAATATTTTTACTTACAGCTTGGCCTTTAGGGTTTTATGTAAAAATTGAGGGCGAGCATATAAGTAAATTGGAAGATTTGGTTAATAAGGATGGATTAACAGGTGTATTTAATCATAGATATTTTCATGATTCATTAAAAGAGAAAATAATATTATCAGAGAAAAATGGTGAGCCAATTTCTATGATATTTGTTGATATAGATTATTTCAAGCACTACAATGACCTATATGGACACCAAAGAGGAGATGAAGTATTAAGAACTATAGGAAATATATTAAAGAAAAATATAAGGAGTACAGATATCGCAGCCAGATATGGTGGGGAGGAATTTGCTTTAATATTACCAAATACTACAGAAGAGCAAGCATTATTAATAGCTGATAGAATAAGATCTGTAATAGAGAAAACTAAGTTTTATGGTGAGGAAAATCAGCCAAGTGGAGTTTTGACAGCATCTATGGGGGTTTCAGTTTTTCCAGTTAAAGCTAAAAGTGATATAGAACTTATAAAAAGTGCAGATGATGCATTATATAGAGCAAAATTCTTTAACAAAAATCGAGTTGAAACATATACATCTATATTAGATGATTTAAAAAATGATATTGATGAAAGAGATGTGGAATTAGTTACATCAATCAAAACACTTATAAGTGTAATTAATGCTAAAGATAGATATACATATGGACATTCAGAAAGAGTAGTACTGTATAGTAGATTATTAGCTCAAAAGTTAAGTTTAAGCAAAGAGGAAGAAGATACATTAATATATGGAGCTTATATGCATGATATTGGTAAAATTAATATAGCGCAAGATATATTAATGAAAAAAATGCCACTATTACCTGAGGAATGGAATATGCTAAAACAACATCCGGAAAATGGTGTAGAAATAATAAAGCCTGTAAAATCATTGCAAAATATGATTCCAATAATATTACATCATCATGAAAAATATAATGGAACAGGTTATCCTGGAAATCTAAAAGGAGAAGAAATACCTTATTTAGCAAGAGTTTTAACTGTAGTGGATAGTTTTGATGCTATGACTTCAAATAGACCCTATAATAAAAGAAAAACTTATGAAGAAGCTATTATAGAGTTAAGAAAGTTTAGTGGAATTCAATTTGATCCTATTATTGCAGAAAAATTTATAGAAGTAATAGAAGAAAATAAAGATAGATTAGATAGCCTTGTTTAATTTTGCGAAGCAAAATAGTGAAGAAGGAAAGAGTGAAAGAGTGAAAAAAGTTAAGGAAAAAATCCTTAAGGGATTTTCGAATAAAGAGTGCTTTGCACAAGCTGAATTTAAGTTTTATGGAGAAAAACACTCTTAACTTTTCACTCTTTCATTATTAACTTTTCACTAAAAAATTGCTTCATAATTCATAATATATAATAAAAGCATTTTATAGAGGGGTGAAAGCAATGAAAATAGGAATAATTGGTTTAGGCAATATATGCGAAAAAGCATATTTACCTGTCATTACAGCTAAAGAAGAAGTAGAACTAGTATTTTGTACTCGTAATAAAGAAAAATTAGATAGTTTATCAAAAAAATATAGAATTAATGAATCTGTATCTTCAGTTGATGATTTAATTAATATGAACATTGATGCAGCTTTCGTTCATACAGCTACAGAAAGCCATGTAGAGATAATAGAAAAGTTATTAAATAATAATATTCATGTTTATGTTGATAAGCCAATAAGCTATAATTATGAAGAGAGTTTAAGGATATGTAAATTAGCTAAAGATGTTAATAAGATATTAATGGTAGGTTTTAATAGAAGATTTGCACCAATGTATTCTGATCTTAAAAATTATGGAACTCCTTCAGTTATTAAATTAGAAAAAAATAGAGTAAATAGTCCCAAGTCACCTGAAGTATTTGTTTTAGATGATTTTATCCATGTTATAGATACTTTAAGATTTTTAATGGATGACGATATAGAAAATATAATTGTAAATGGATTAAAGAAAAATGAATTGATTTATAATCTTGTTGTTACAATGACAAATAAAAATACTACATGTATAGCAATGATGAATAGAGATGGTGGAGCAAATGAAGAAGAATTAGAGTACACTTCATGTGGAAAAAAGGTAATAGTTAGAAATTTAATGAATTCAAAGATACTTATAAATAATATGGAAGAAAATAAAACGTTTAAAGATTGGGATAGTATATTATATAGAAGAGGATTTGAAAGTATAATAAACGAATTTATTAATGCGGCGAGACTAGGAATTCAGCCTAATCCAACAATAGAAGATGCTATAAAGACTCATAAAATATGTGATGAAATATTAAATGAAATAGATAATATATAAAAAAGGCAAGGAACAATATATAATATTTTGTAAAATAAGTTATTATTATTGTTCCTTAAGTTTTAAATTGGACATATATAAGTTTAAGTTACTTGTATCGAAAGTAAGTTATAAGAAACATTATATATGTCTAATTTTTTTTATTATAAATTGATTTGTTTTGAATCTAATCGTTTATTTGTGTACTCTCTTATAAGTTGGTAAGCCACACTAAATACTGGTATTCCAATTAGCATACCAATTAAGCCAAGGGTACTACCACCAACTAACATGGCTAACATAACCCAAATTGCTGGAAGTCCAACAGAATTTCCCACAACTTTAGGATATATAACATTTCCCTCAAATTGTTGCAAACATAATATGAACACGATAAACCATAATGCTTGCATTGGATTTATTAGAAGAATTAGAAATACAGAAGGAATTGTGCCAATAAATGCACCAAAAACCGGAATCAATGCTGTAACTCCAACAAGAACACTAACTAATAAGGAGTAAGGCATAGAAAAAATATTCATACCTAAAAAACATAAAAATCCAAGTATAACAGCTTCAATACATTGACCTGTTATAAATTTAGAAAAAGTAATATTAGAAAGTCTAACAACTCTAATTAACTTATCAGATAATGGCTTAGATACAAAAGCATATAACATTTTTTTTGAATGATATAATAAGGTTTCTTTGCTAGCAAGCATATAAATAGTTAAAACTATTGAAAGAGCAAAATTTACAACGCCACTAGTAATAGAAATGGTTGTAGTTAATATACTTGTAAGGGATGTTGTTAGTAAACCACCAACTATTGTTAATAATTCCTTCCAAGTTGTAATTAAAGTATCGTATGCATTTTGTAATATTTCTGCTGATGATATATATTGATTTATTATTTTCTCAAAAGATCTTATATAATCAGGAACAGCATTTAAAAGTGTAGAAATGCTTGATATAAGCTCAGGAATAACAAATAAAGCCAGTGCTATTACAAGTCCTATAACAGTAATAAATGTCGCTAGAATAGATAATGGCCTCTTTAGCTTTCTTACATAACCTGATTTTTGTTTATCTAATAAGTTGAATACTTTATTTTCAAAGAAAGTCATTGGCAAGTTTAAAATAAAAGCTATACAAAAGGCAATAATAAATGGCTTAAGTATACTTATAATGTTTCCAAAAGTACTAAGTACAGATTTAATATTTAAAAGAATGAAATAAAGAGCTATTAAATATGTTCCAAGTAGAATATTCTGTTTAAGCTTATTACTTATATTTTTCAAGTTTTAAAATCCTCCATTGTTTAAAATTATATTATAATTTTAAATGAATAAGAGTAAGAATACTAGTGATAAAGGCTAAAATATTTGTAAAATAAAAGAAAAATATATATAATTAATTATAATAGCATAGTGCAGATTATTAATTTAAACATATATAAAGGTAAGGAAGTTGAGAAAATGAGTAAAGTAAAGTTAGAGAATATAAAATTATTAGCAGATACTAAATATTTAAAGTTATACAATGCAGAGTATAAAAATAAATATGGAGCTTTGAGAAATTGGACTATAGCATCTAGAAAAGATTTAGATACTATAAATAACAAGTTTTTTCATGGGGCAGAAGATAAAATTGATGCAGTAGTAATAATAGCTAAGCACATTAAAGAAGATAAGTTAGTAGTAATAAGACAATTTAGAGTTCCTATAAATGATTATGTAATAGAATTACCAGCTGGACTTGTTGATAATAATGAAGAATTTGAAGAAGCAACTAAAAGAGAATTAAAAGAAGAAACAGGACTAGATCTAGTAAATATAGATTATAATAGAACAAAAGAAAAAGTATATGTTTCAGTAGGGATGACGGATGAATCTGTAGCACTTGTTTCATGTACTTGCGATGGTATTATTTCCAAGGAAAATCTAGAAGCAGATGAGGATATAGAAGCTATACTGATTTCTAAAGAAGAGGCAAAAGAACTTTTAAAGTCAAATGAAAATATAGATGTTAAAGCACTTCTGGCAATACAAAGCTTTATATTAAGCTAACTAATAGATGATGACGTACAATTTTTATAATCTAAATTAAGGGGATGTCTGTGGCATTCCCTAATTACTTTATTAAGATTTATAGTTGATATGCGTAAAGTTACGTTGATCTGAATTGAATTTATTCAATAAGGAAACATACATATCTCTACTTTTTAAATAAAATTTCATAAAAGAGACAAAATATTAAGGACTAACTGTGTATAGGAGTGCTTAATATGAAATACAAAAGTATAAAGAGTAATAGAGAATATTTCTATAATTTTGGAATGGATGAAGATATAGTAGATGAAGTAAAAAAAAGACTTTCTTATATAAAAGAGTCAGGATATTTTATGGGAGAAAATGATATAAAAATATATTATGAAAAGTATAAAGCTAAAAATCAAATAGGAAAAATAGTTATATCCCACGGCTTTACAGAGTGTATAGAAAAGTATAGAGAGATAATATATTATTTTATAAAAGAAGGTTATTCAGTATTTATAATGGAACATAGAGGTCATGGACGTTCAGGTAGATTAGGCAAAAAACATGAAAGCCAAATAAACATAGAAGATTTCAATTATTATGTAAATGATTTTAAAGTATTTATAGATAAGATAGTAATTAAAAATACTGATAAGATATATTTATATTCTCACTCTATGGGAGGTACAATAGGGGTGATGTTTTTAGAAAAATATCCAGGAAGCTTCAAAAAAGCTATTTTATCTTGTCCGATGTTAGAAATAGCAATAGGAAACATCCCTAATTTTATAGCGAGAATTATAGCTAAAGTAAGCATATTATTAGGTAAAGGTGATGAATTTATATTTGGAAATATGCCATTTGAAAGTACTTACGATTTTATTTTAGCTTCAACATCAAATGAATTTAGATATAACGTATATTATAGAGAAATAATAAGCAATGAGAAGATACAAAGAGGTGGAGGTTCATTTAGGTGGCTTTATGAATCATTAAAATCTTTTAAATATATATTTAAAAGAGAAAATTTAGAAAAAATTGATATACCAGTTTTGATTTTTCAAGCAGGAAAAGATTCTTTAGTAGGTGCAAGAGGAGAAAATAAATTCTCAAGAAAGTGCAAAAGTTGTGAGCTTGTTAGATTTGAAAATGGAAAGCACGAACTCTATTTAGAAAATGATGATATATTAATACCTTACTTAGAAAAAATATTTAAATTTTTAAGTGATTAATTAAAAAAATATTAAAGAATTAAAAATAGATTTATTAATAGGTTAAAAATAAAACTAATCTCCTTTTATTATTAACAATAATATTGTAAATGAAATATGATATTATATAAAACATAAGGAGGGATGTAAAATGATAGATATACTAAGGTTAAAAAATAAAAATGGAAATATAGTTAATGCTAAATACAAAGAGCTTGATTTAAGCTATATAGATCAAATAATAGAGTTACAAGAAATTATAATGCAAGATTTAGATGACAAACAATTATATGCCCCTACAGAGAGAGAGGAATTTATAGAATATTTTCAAAAAGGTGCAAAAATAATTGGTTATTTAAATGAAGAAGAAGAATTAATTGCTATGGCCGTTTATATAAAAAAGGGATATGATAAAGGTAATTATGGGTATGATTTAGATTTAGAAGGTGAGAACTTACTTAAAGTTGGTCAAGTTGAGTCAACAGTAGTTAGAAGTGATTATAGAGGAAATGGACTTCAACGAATACTTTGCGAAAAAATAGAGGATATAGCTAAAAATGAAAAAGTTAAACTATTAACTTCAACAGCTTCCCCATATAATAAATATAGTGTTAATACTTTTGAAAAATTAGGCTATAAAATCGAAAAAGAAAAAATCAAATATGGTGGCTTAAGAAGATATGTATTAGCAAAAGAATTATAAAATATATGTTAAATTATGTAAAAAAAGGCTTATTCCTTTGAATAGCCTTATTTTTTTGCATAAAAATAAAATAAAAGTAGAAATGTAAAGCTAATAAAAGTTATTGGCAAATAATC
This sequence comes from Clostridium sp. C8, assembly GCF_001010885.1. NCBI lineage: Bacteria > Bacillati > Bacillota > Clostridia > Eubacteriales > Clostridiaceae > Clostridium > Clostridium sp. C8. The sequence continues at coordinate 119,962 of NZ_LBMX01000054.1, forward strand.
ATGTCATATAGGTAAAATTAAAAAAAATATAATTTGATTAAATCAGAGCTATTTAGTATGATATAATTAATTCAGACTGAAATAATAGGAATTGATTTAAATTCACATAAAACACGTTAAGGAGATGTAAATATGAGTGATGTTTTATTAAATATAGATGGGTTAAAAACAGCAGTAGAAGGCAAAGAAATTTTAAAGGGATTGAACTTAAAAATAAATAAAGGTGAAATTCACGTAATAATGGGACCAAATGGTGCAGGAAAGTCAACATTAGCTAATACATTAATGGCTCATCCAAAATATAAACAAGTTGAAGGTGAGATTACATTTGAAGGTGAAGATATAACGGAATTAAAAACTGATGAAAGAGCAAAAAAAGGCTTATTCTTATCCTTCCAACATCCAGAAGAAGTACCAGGTATAACTGTAGAAAACTTTATAAGAAGTGCAAAAATAGCTAAGGATGGACAATTAATTAAATTCTTAAAGTTTGATAAAGATTTAAAGAATAATATGAAAGAATTAAAAATTGATAATGAATATTCAAAGAGATATTTAAATGTAGGTTTTTCTGGTGGAGAAAAGAAAAAGAACGAAATATTACAAATGCTTATGCTAAGTCCTAAGCTTGCAATATTAGATGAAACTGACTCAGGGCTAGATGTAGATGCAATAAGAGTAGTTTCTCAAGGTATAAAGATGTTTGCAAATGAAAATAACGGAGTTTTAATAATAACTCACAATACTAAGATACTTGAAAATTTAGAAGCTGATTATGTTCATGTTTTAGTTAATGGGAAAATAGTTAAAACTGGAGATGCATCTTTGGCTAAAGAAATTGAAAAAGATGGATATGAAGCTTTTAAAATAGAAGCATCAGTATAGTGTGGAGGTGAGCACTTTGGAAATAAAGAATAAGACCTACGTAGAAGATATGGATAGAGGAATCTACGATGTTAAAAATGAAGATACATTTGATTTTAAAGCAGATAAGGGTTTAACAAAGGAAATCGTAGAAACCATTTCAAAAGAAAAAAATGAACCAGAATGGATGAAAGAATTTAGATTAAAATCTCTTGAGGTATATAATAAAATTAAACTTCCAACATGGGGACCGTCATTAGATGAACTAGATATGGATAATATAGTTACTTATGTTAAGCCAAAATCAAAACTTCATGAAAGTTGGGATGAAGTTCCTGAAGATATTAAAAAAACTTTTGATTTATTAGGAATACCAGAAGCAGAAAAGAAATCATTAGCGGGTGTTGGAGCACAATATGATTCAGAGGTTGTTTATCATAGTATAAGAGAAGATCTTGTTAAACAAGGCGTAATTTATACAGATATGGAGACAGCAATTAAGGAACATGAAGATATAGTTAGAGAATACTTTATGAAATGTGTTACACCAAGTGACCACAAATTTGCAGCATTACATGGAGCTGTTTGGTCTGGCGGATCATTTGTATATGTACCAAAAGGAGTAAATGTAGATATTCCACTACAATCTTACTTTAGATTAAATTCACCAGGTGCAGGCCAATTTGAACATACATTAATAATTGTTGAAGAGGGAGCTAAACTTCACTTTATAGAAGGATGTTCAGCACCTAAGCACAATATGACAAATTTACATGCAGGTTGTGTTGAATTATTTGTAAAAGAGGGAGCAACACTTAGATATAGTACAATAGAAAACTGGTCAAAAAATATGCTTAACTTAAATACAAAAAGAGCAATAGTTGAAAAAAATGCAAGAATAGAGTGGATATCAGGATCATTTGGATCACATATATCAATGCTTTATCCTATGAGTATTTTAAAAGGAGAAGGTGCAAGAGCAGAATTTACAGGAGTATCTTTTGCTGGAAAAGGCCAAAACTTGGATACTGGAGCAAAGGTAATACATGCAGCACCAAATACTTCTTCAACAATAAATTCAAAATCAATATCTAAAAATGGAGGGGCTGCTACTTATAGAGGTGTTGTAAAGGTAAGCTCAAATGCTTATAACTCTAAATCAGTAGTATCTTGTGAATCGTTGATGCTAGATAATTTATCTAAATCTGATACTATACCAGTTATAGATTTAATGAATGATGATGTTGAAATAGGACATGAAGCTAAAATAGGTAAAATTAGTGATGAAGCTATATTCTATCTAATGAGTAGAGGAATAAGTGAAGAAGAAGCTAAATCAATGATAGTAAGAGGGTTCGTTGAACCTATATCAAAGGAATTACCACTAGAATATGCAGTAGAAATGAATAATTTAATTAAGCTTGAACTAGAAGGGAGCATTGGATAATGAATAGTAATTTAAATTTCAATAATTTAAATAAGACTCCTGTAAGAACTAAAAGCTGGTTAAATGTTAATGATGTAACATTGAAAGATTATAAAGCTCCTGAAATAGGAAACTTTAATAATGATGAAATAACTGGTAATGATTTAGAAGGAGTTACAATAGAAAGACTTAATAAGGGAAATGTATTTCCATTAAATAAGAAATTTATTTATGGAGTTTCAGATGAAATAGTTAAGCAAGGAGAACTTCATTTTAATAAGGGATATATAATAAATATAGATAAAAATGCTAATGTAGAAGAGCCAATACTTATAGAATTCAATATGGATAAGGAAAATAGCACTTTAGTAGATAATATTTTAATAGTGGCAGAAGAAAATTCAAATGCAAAAGTAATTATAAAATATAATTCATTAGATGATAGTGAAGGATATCATAATGGTGTCTGTAAGATATTTAGTAAAGACAATAGTAACATTCAAGTTGTTAAAGTGAATTTATTAAATAAAAATACCATGAATTTAGATTCAAACCTTTCTGATGTTGGATATAATGGTAAGGTTGATTTTGTTTCAATAGACTTAGGTGGAAAAAACAGTATAACAAATTATCATGGTGATTTACTTGAAGATAATTCACAGTCAACACTTAGTTCAATATACTTAGGTGGAGATAAAAAAGTCATAGATATGAATTATGTTATGACTCATAAGGGAAGAAGAAGTAAGTCAGAGATAACAACTAAAGGAGCACTAAAGGGAGAAGCAAGCAAAATATTTAGAGGAACTCTTGATTTCAAAAGAGGAACTACAAGAAGTGTTGGAGTAGAAGATGAATATTGTATGATACTATCTCCTAAAGTAAGAGCAAAAGCACTTCCATTACTACTTTGTGAAGAAGATGATGTATCTGGAGAACACGCAGCAGCTTCAGGTAAAATAGATGAAGCAAAACTATTCTATTTAATGAGCAGAGGCTTAAACTATAATGATGCTAGAAGAATAATTATAGAAGGAGCTTTTAATCCAATAATAGATAAAATAGATAATGAAAATATAAGAGAAGCAATTTTAGCTTCCATAAAGGAATGTTTAGATAATGAATAATATAGACTTTTTAAAAGATTTTCCTACATTAAATAAAGAAAAAAATGGGAAAAGAATAGTTTATTTAGATAGCGCTGCAACAACACAAAAACCTAATTCTGTTATAAATTCTATAAAAGATTATTATGAACAATCTAATGCAAATCCTCATAGAGGAGCTTATGAATTGAGTGTACTCGCAACGGAAGCTTATGATGAAGCAAGAGAAAAGGTTAAAAAGTTTATAAATGCAAAATATAGAGAGGAAATAATTTTCACTAAAAATGCAACTGAATCATTTAATCTTTTAGCAATGTCATATGGAATGACTTATATAAATGAAGGTGATGAAATAGTAATTTCAATTGCAGAACATCACTCAAATTTAATTCCATGGCAACAAGTAGCAAAGGCTAAAGGTGCAATTCTTAAATATATGTATACTGATGAAAATGGTGAACTTACAGAAGAAGAGGTAAAAAGTAAAATTACTGAAAAAACAAAGATTGTAAGTATAACACATGTATCTAATGCTTTAGGAACAATAAACCCTGTAAAAGAAATAGCGGAATATGCTCATTCAAAAGGAGCTGTAGTTATAGTTGATGGAGCACAAAGCGTTCCACATATAAAAGTAGATGTTAGAGATATAAATGCAGACTTTTTAGTAATTGCAGGACATAAGCTATTAGCACCTATGGGCATAGGGATACTATATGGCAAGAAAGAATTACTAGAAAAAATGCCACCTTTAATGTTTGGTGGGGATATGGTAGAGTATGTATATGAACAAGAAACTACTTTTAATGTATTACCATATAAATTTGAAGCAGGAACTCAAAATGTCGAGGCTGCAGTAGGGTTATCAAAAGCAATAGATTACTTAAATGGAATAGGTATGGAGAACATAGAAAAAATTGAAAAAGAACTAATGACTTATGCATATAAAGAAATGAGTAAACTTGAATATGTGAAAATATATGGACCTAAAGATATTGAAAAAAGAGGTGGAGTTTTATCTTTTGAAATAGAAGGGGTTCACCCACATGATGTAGCTTCAATATTTGACACTTTTGGAGTTTGTATAAGAGCAGGTAATCACTGTGCACAACCTCTAATGAGATATATGGGAATAAATGCAACATCTAGAGCAAGTATATATTTCTATAATACAAAAGAAGATGTTGACAGATTAATAGAAGCAGTAAAACAAACATATGATATGTTTTCAAAATGGAGGTAATGTTAATGGATTTAAATGCTATATATACAGAGCTTATAATGGAGCACAGTACTTCAAGACATAATAGAAGAAAGCTAGACAATCCAGATTTATCTGAAAAGGGTCATAATCCAAGTTGTGGGGATGAAATAACATTAGAATTAAAAATGAATAAAGATATAATAGAAGACTTGGCTTTTACTGGTCAAGGCTGTGCGATATCTCAAGCATCAACTTCAATGATGATAGATCTTATTAAAGGTAAGAACAAAGAAGAAGCTTTAAAACTTGTAGAAACATTTATTGGAATGATAAAGCGAGAAATAAGTGATGAAGAAGAGCTTGAAGCATTAGAAGATGCTATAGTTTTAAAAAATATATCAAATATGCCAGCTAGGGTAAAATGTGCTGTTCTTGCATGGCATACATTAAAAGAAGCTATAGGTGAAGAAAAATAATTTTAGATTATTAAGTAAGGGGCGTTTTAATACGCCTCTTTTAACTCTTTAAGAAATTATAAAAAGTTTATCATGTTGATAACTATTTATAATTTACTTCCTTCAGTTTTTTAGTGGACGTATGTAAGTTTATATTGACTTGGAGCGAAGCGAGCAATAAGCACATTTACATATGTCCACTTTTTAATATAGATATAAATAATAATTATTAGTTTTTAAAAGATATAGCTTAATATATACAAGTATTTCATAATAATTTGAAAAATTGAGACTATTTAATCTTTTGTGTTATAAATAAGTATTTGATAGAACAAACATATATATGGTAAAATTAGTTCACTATATTTTAATTTAAGGAGAATGAATAAATGGAAGGAAGTCCCGGGAGTAGTTTTATTTTAATTTTAATATTGGTAATGGTTAATGCGTTTTTTGCATCAGCGGAAATGGCAATAGTATCATTAAATAAAACCAAAATAAACATATTAGCAGAAGAAGGAAATAAAAAAGCGATATTATTAAGAGATATACTTAAAGAACCCAATAATTTCTTATCTACAATACAGGTAGGAATTACATTTGCAGGTTTCTTTGCATCAGCATCGGCAGCAACATCAATTTCAGGTGGCTTTGCAAATGTATTAAAAAATATTAATATTCCTTATAGTGAAAGTATTGCATTAGTTTTAACCACTTTAGCTATTTCATATTTAACACTAGTTCTTGGAGAGTTAGTGCCTAAAAGAATAGCACTTCAAAATTCAGAAAAGGTTGCAATGTTTTCTATAAAAATAATATTATTTATATCAAAAGTAACTAAACCATTTGTGTGGTTTTTATCATTTTCAACAAACCTAATACTTAAGATATTTGGATTTAAAACAGAAGGAATAGAAGAACAAATATCAAGAGAAGAAATTAGAAGTCTTATAGAAATAGGAGAGGAAAATGGTGCAATAAATCAAGCAGAAAGAGAAATGATTGATGGAATAATAGAATTTGATGATACAGCAGCTAAAAAAATAATGACCCCAAGAACAGAAACATTTTTGTTAGATGTTAATGAAAATATTAGAGATTGTATAAAAGAAATTTTAGATGAAAATTTTTCAAGAATACCTGTTTATGAAGATGAAGTAGATAATATTATAGGTATATTGCATATGAAAGATTTATTTGCAAATATAGTTGAAAAGGGAATAGACAATGTAAAAATAAGAGAGCTAATAAAAGATCCATGTTTCTTTATAGAAACGAAAAGCATAGATGATTTATTTAAAGAATTAAAAGATAAGAAAGCTTATATAGCTATTTTAATAGATGAATATGGTGGTTTTTCAGGAATAGTAACAATGGAAGACATTATAGAAGAAGTAATGGGTGAAATCCTAGATGAGTATGATGATAATTTAGATATAGAAAAAATAGATGATGAAAATTATATAGTTAGTGGATTAATGACATTATCAGATATAAGTGATTATTTGGATATAGAATTAGAATCAGAGGTAGCGGATACAATAGCAGGACTTTTTATTGAAAAACTTGGAGAAATTCCAACTAACACAAAAAATTGCGAAGTAAAATTTGATAATATAACTTTAAAGCTAGTTAAATTAGATGATAGAAGAATAGATAAAATTCATTTGATTATAAATAATAAACTTAAAAATAGAGCTGAAGAAAATAACAAAGAATAGAAATGTAGCATAGATTTTAATGTATAATAAATCTTTATATTATTAAACTAATATAAAGGAGAGTGATATTATGCATGATGAAAATATAAAAGTGCTTAATAAAGAATTAGAAGGAATTATAATGGGAGAAAATGAAATAGCAAAATTAAAAGAAAAAGCTGTTGATTATAAAGTTATAGAACTTCTAGATAAGGTATTGGTAACAGTTCAAAAAAATAAAGATTTAGTAGTAAAAGAAATTGAAGAATTAGGATCTAAGGTTCCATATGATGAAGGCTTATGGGGAAAGTTTTTAGAACTATTTAATAGCTTTAAAGAAATGAATATAGATACTGATAAAGAAATATTAAAAACAGCTATTAAAGGTACAGAGATGGGTTTTAAAGCTATTTTAGATTTCGTGATAAAAGAAAATAATATACATGAGCACTTAAAGAAAAGTTTAATAGCAGTATCAGATGAATATGCAGAACAAATAAAATCAATGCAAGAATACTTATTAAAGATTAGTTAAAGATATTTTTAATATATATGTATAAATTTATTCTATTAAAGCAAAATAAGTTTAGTAAAATAAAGGAGTGTATATATATGAATCAAAAGATAATGTCTTTCAATGATGAAAATGGGAATAAAGTTGATTATGAAATATTAGAACAAAAATTAATATGTGGAAATGAATATGTAGCTATGGCACCTGTAAAGGATAAATCACATATAGAAATATATAAAATTAAATTTGATAAAGAATGGAATGAAAGTTTAAGTGAAGTAGAATCTCAAACAGAGATAGATATGTTTAAACAAGTTTCAAATTTAAAATTTTAATATAAAAAGAAGTCAGTTTAGTTGTTACTATGCTGACTTCTTTTTTTGGTTAAAGTTTAAGGTAACAAATAAAAATAATTATGAATAGTATAAAGTAAAATAATTGTGGGAGTAATTTAATCATGAATAGTTATAACTTAATTATGAGACTTCAAGCAAAGATGCAAGATCCTAGATTTGCAGAACGATTTAATAGGATAGTATCAGAGTTTAATAGTATTCCTGGAGTACAGCAAGAAGTTATGAGAATAGCTCAAATAGAGGATGAAAAAAAGAGAGAAAAAGCTATATCAAAATTACCTGATAGAGTAAAGAGATTGGTTAGAGAAGTAAATTCATTACTAAATGAATAAATAAATTTACATCATAATTACTAAAGAGATAAAAACTTTTATAAAGCATTAACAAAAGGTATAAAAGATTCATATATTATGTATTATAAACATTTATAACAAGGAGATAAAAAAGATGGAAACAAATTATGAATTCGGTACTAAAGATTTCGAAGAAATTCTAAAAAGAATTCAGCAAGATGAAACAAGTTCTTTTAAAGATGTTAATTTCACCGAAAATAATTCTTCAGGATTTGGAGAAGAAAATAATTTGATGAATGATATTGAAGAATTGAATAAAAATAATATTTTTCAAGATAATAGTTTTGTTGAAGAATCTACTAGAAATCAAAGTTCTTGCGGATGCAATGATAATAATGACATAAATGACATAGGATGTGGCGATAATAATGGAATAATTGATTGTCGTAAATGGTATGAAAGAGGATTAAGAGCAGGTTTAGAAAAAGGATATATAAAGGGATATGAGTGTGGAAGGCAACAAGGACGAAGAGAAGGTTTTAGAGAAGGCTATGCAAGAGGAATTGCTAGAGCTCAAGAATTAGCAAGAGCTAGTTATGAAAGAGGGTATAGACAGGGATATAATGCAGGATATAGAGCTGGATATCAAAAAGGATATCAAAATGGTTGCAGGGTAGGATATCAAAGAGGTGTTAGAGTAGGATTCCAAAATGGTCTTAGACAAGGATATGAAAATGCTTATAGGGAAATATTGAATTGTTTAAATAATGCTAGGCAAAGAACTAATAACCTAAGTAATAATAGTTGTACTAGAAATGGTTGCTGGAGATCAGTAACCTAAAAATAAAATTATATTGGGGCTGTCGAATAGGCAGCCCCATTAAGAATTATTTTATTAATAAATTCATACTCTATATAAAGGGGAGAAAGAGTATGAAAAATTTTTTTGTATTTAAAAGAGCATATGATAGCTATAGAATGAATATTTTTGAACAAATCATTCCTTTAATAATAATGATACTAATAATAGGATTATTATTAATATATAGAGATAGAATAAGAATAAATAGTAGAGCAGAAAAAATAATAAGATATATATTAACATCTGTATCAGGAGTATTCTTTATATCTTATTATTTAGTAAATTGGATGATTATAGGGATAGAGTTAGAAAACTTACCATTACATCTTTGTTATATATCAAATATATTATGCATAATTCTTGGTATTAACAAGAATAAAAAAATATATAATTTTACACTTTGTTATGGATTAATAGGAGGAATTGGAAGTTTATTATCTATGGATACATCATTATCAAGTAGATATTTTAAATATTATCAATTTATGGTATCTCATATTTCCATAATAGTAATTCCGTTATATTTTCTTATAATACATAAATATTTCCTAAATGAAAAAGAAGTATTAAAGGTATATATCATGCTTCAAATAATAGGTATAACAATGGGAGTATTCAATCATATATTCAATACAGATTACTTTTTTGTAACTTTCAATTCAAATCTAGCTGCTAGAGGAACTATTCTTGAAGATATAGGAAGTGGATATAATTATTTTATAAATCTAGAATTATTATCATTAATATACATGGGAATAATATATATTATTGTAAAAATTGTGAATAAAAAAATAATAAAAACTATAGAAGATAGTTCTGATTTCAATTGAAAAAAATTATCAATTAGTATAAGATAAGTATATAAACAAATATAGTAAGGAGGATAAAAATATGAGTAATGTAACTATAGCTTTCTTAATAACATTGTTTGCTGGACTTGCAACTGGTATAGGAAGTTTAATAGCCTTTTTAGCAAAAGGAACAAATAAGAAGTTTTTATCCATAAGTTTAGGTTTCTCAGCAGGAGTTATGATATATGTGTCTATGATTGAAATATTTTCTAAAGCTAAGGATTCATTAATATCAGCATTAGGAGAAAGAACAGGAAATTATTTAACAGTAGGTTCATTTTTTGCAGGAATGTTCTTAATTGCAATAATTGATAAATTTGTACCTAGTGGAGAAAATCCACATGAAGTTAAGTTAATTCCTTCAGAAAATAGTGAGGATAAGAGTGCTAGTGGTTTATTAAGAACAGGAGTTTTTACTGCATTAGCAATAGCAATTCATAACTTTCCAGAAGGATTAGCTACTTTTGTATCAGCTTTAGGAGATATTAAAATAGCAATCCCTATAGCAGTAGCAATAGCAATTCATAATATACCAGAAGGAATATCAGTTTCAGTTCCAATTTATTATGCAACAGGTGATAAGAAAAAAGCTTTTATATATTCCTTTTTATCAGGAATGTCAGAACCGGTTGGAGCAATTGTAGGCTACGTGTTTCTAAGAAATTATTTTAATGATTTAACATTCGGAATAATTTTTGCTATGGTAGCTGGTATAATGGTGTTTATTTCATTAGATGAATTATTACCTGCTGCTAAAGAATATGGAGAGCATCATTTATCAATATATGGATTAATTTTAGGAATGATAGTAATGTCAATAAGTTTACTATTATTCATTTAAAAAAGATTGTCTAAATTAGTTTTAGACAATCTTTTTTTGTAATATAAATTAATAAAGTAAATTTGAAAAATATAAGTACTATAGTAATAATATAAAGTAAAAATGATAATATTAGAATTCATATAAATAATGAATAAATAGTTAAATTTTATTAGTAATAGATATTTTAAAATTAAATGTATTATAATTGGAATTATAAAACTTATAAAAAAATATATTTTTTAAATTTAATATTTTATAAATA
>NZ_LBMX01000055.1:0-11460 GCF_001010885.1 Clostridium sp. C8
TTTTCTGAACCGCTTACTTATTATGTAAAATTTCAGATGGATTAAATAAAATAGGATGCAATTGGGGAATTGGAGGCTCAGTTTTATTAAACTATCATGGATTAATAGAAAAGCCAAATGATATAGATATTTTAATTAATTCAAAAGACAGTGAAAAAGTAGTTGAATTTATGGAGACAATAGGAAGTAAAGTAGAACTATCATCAAAAGAGCCATTTAAAACAGAAAGTTTCTTTGGATACAATGTAGATGGAGTTATGGTAGAGTTTTTAGGGAACTTTAAAATAAATCTACGAGGTAATAAAATATATGAATTCATTTTAGACGATAAATCAATTGTGGATACTTTACTATTAGAAAATAGCAAAATAAATTTCACTTCTTTAGAAGATTGGTTTGTAGCATATATAGCAATGGATGATCCAAAGAAAAGAACTCCTTTAATAAAAGAATATTTCAAGATTAATGGATTAAAGCATAAAGATTTATTACAAAGAAATTTAAAAAGGAATTTATCAGAGGATATTAATATATCAATAAAAGAAATTTTGTCACTAGAGTAATTAATGTTTCTGTTATGATAATATTGTAAACAGTATATTTTAATAAATGAATTAAAATATAAATAGTTTTGATGAAAAGGTAGACGTTGAGAATAAATAATTCTGTGTAGTTATTTATTCTCAACAATGCTATCTTTTTTATTGATTTCTTAGTTCTTTAAGCTGTTTTAGTAATTCTAAATATTTATTTTCTAATAATGCTTTTTTATTTAAATCATTTTCAAAGGATAATAAAGAAATAACTTCTGAAAGTTTATTTTCTAATATTAATATATTTTCTTTAAGAACTTTTTCATCTTTATCAACTTTTGGTTTAGATTTAAAGTTTATATATTCATCGTAACTACCATCAAATTGAATAATTTTATTATTATCTATTTCCAATATATAATCGCAAATATTTGAAATGAATTTTCTATCATGTGATACTATTAAAAGAGTTTTATTAGTATTTTTCAAAGCATTTTCAAGAGATTGCATACATTTAATATCTAAATAATTTGTTGGTTCATCAAGAATTATTATATTGTTATCTGAAAGTAAAAGCTTACAAATAGCAACTCTTACTATTTCACCACCACTTAAATATGAAACTTTTTTAAATACAGTATCTCCCTTAAAACCAAAGCCATCTAAATTTGTTCTTATAAAACTTTCTTTGAAAGAAGAATTAATTTTAATATTATCTAATATTGTTTTATCTTGATTAAGTATATCTTGAGACTGATCTAAATATCCAATAACAACATTTTTAGAAATTTTTATATTTTCATTATTGTTATTGATAATTTCTTTTAGTAAAGTACTTTTACCACTTCCATTTTTCCCAATTAAAGCAACTTTTTTACCCTTTTTTATTTTAAAGCTAGATTCATTTAATAGAATTTTATTACCTATAGTAATGGTTAAGTTTTTTGCTTCAATAGGATTTTTAGAAGTAAGCTCTAAATTTTCAATAACATCGATTTTTATATCTTTATCTTCTTTAGGCTTTTCTTTTACATCCAATTGCTCGATTCTATTTTGAATAGCTTTTATATTATTTTCTAATTTCTTTTTACCTTTTTGACCACCCATTTTATGAAGTCTAGCTTCTGAATTTCCCATTCTTTTAGGTGTTCTTCTAATACCATCTCTTATATTTTCTTTTGATACTATAGCTTCTTCAAGTCTTCTTTTTTCATTAATATATTGATTATATTCAGTATTTTCCCTTGCTTTTTCTGCTTTCTTAAGTTCTATATACTTAGAATAATTTCCATTGTAGATATTTATCTTTCCATCTTTAATTTCAACAATAGTATTACATAAAGAATCTAATAGATTTCTATCATGTGAAACTAGAAGAAGAGCTCCGGAATAATTTTTTAGCATATCTTCAAGGGTTTCAACACTATTACTATCTAAATTTGAAGTTGGTTCATCGGCAATAATAAGTTTCTTATTTTCACTTAAAGCATTAGCAATTTTCATTTTGACTTTTTCTCCACCAGAAAGATAATCCTTATATTCAGTTGGAGCATTGAAAATACTTTTGATTCTGCTAAATGAACATTCATTTGAACTATTACCAAATTGACTAATATAGGAGTAACTTTTAGTTAAGTAACATGTTCCTTCATCAGAAATTTCATCACCAATTAAAATTTTTAAAAGCGTAGTTTTTCCTGCGCCATTATCACCAACTAATCCTATTTTATCTCCATCTAGTATTTCGAATTTGTCTATATCTAATATTAATTTATCGCCATAATATTTTTTGATTTTATTTAATAATGCTAAATGCATAAAAAAATCCCTCCTTAAAATGTAGGAGAGAGTATACGACTTTATAGAAGGGTAACACAAATAAACCTTAAGCCAGTAATCCACTCTCCGTAAATTTTTACACAACAAAAAAGGCTAATAAAGCTCTTAAATTTTATTGTGAATTAAAAATTATAAAAGTAGATTACATTCTCATGTTTGAAATTACCTTTACCTTTCTTAAAATTATTTTCATTTTTCATTATAGCACTATTTTAAGTTATTTCAAATATTTCTATGATATAATTAATAATAAAAAAATATATATGTTTCAATTAATTATCTTAATCAATATAGATTTATATTATAAAAAGTTAATAGGCTTATATAAATAAAGTAGCAAAATTGAAATCATATATTATTAAAACTTTTATATAAGTTGCTAAAATAATGGTTTTACTTAAATAATTTTAATTTATAAATATAATTAAGATAAATGTAGACTTTATTACAACTTAATATAGTAGTTAAGAAAAGGTGATTTAATGAAAAAGACAATAGGAATTCTTGCTCACGTAGATGCCGGTAAAACTACGTTTTCAGAGCAAATACTTTATCATACAAAAAGCATAAGAAATAGAGGAAGGGTAGATCATAAAAATTCATTTTTAGATACACACGATATTGAAAAAAGTAGAGGAATTACTGTATTTTCAGAACAAGCTACATTTGCAATTCAAGATTCTACTTATTATCTTATAGATACTCCTGGACATATTGATTTCTCTACAGAAATGGAAAGAGCATTAAGCATATTAGATTATGCTATTTTACTTATAAGTGGAGTAGAAGGAATCCAAGGACATACTGAGACAATTTGGAATTTACTTAGAAAATATAATATTCCTACTTTTATTTTTATAAATAAGATGGATAGAACAGGAGCAGACTTAGAAAAAGTTATTGAAGAAATTGAAGAAAATTTAGCTAATGATACATGTTACATAGATTCTATTAATGGAATGAGTGAAGAATTAATAGAATTTATTTCTGAGAGAAATGAAGATCTTTTAGAGAAATATTTAAATGGTGAGTATGAAGAGGAGATTTGGATTAACGAGCTTAAAAACCTTATAAAAGAAAATAAAGTATTTCCTTGTTTAAGTGGAAGTGCTCTTCAAGATGAAGGAATAGATAATTTTTTGAACATATTTAATGAACTTACTTATACAAATTATAATGAAGATAGTGAGTTTTCAGGAAGAGTTTATAAAATACGATACGATATTAATGGAACTAGAATTACTTTTATAAAAGCTATTAGTGGGAGTCTTAAAGTAAGGGATGAAGTTACTTATGGAATAGCAGCTGAAGAAGTAACAGAAAAAGTAAGTAGTATAAGAATTTATAATGGTAGTAAGTTTTCTACTATTGAAAAAGTATCTGCAGGAGATGTTTTTGCAATAACAGGGATTACTAAAGCAATGCCAGGAGAAGGTGTAGGAAAAATTAGAGAAAGTATTCGATTCAATATGATTCCAACACTAATGTCAAAGGTTATTTTTGATAAATTTTATAATGTAAAAGAAGTTTTGGGATATTTTAGAATATTAGAAAATGAAGATCCAGCATTAAATATAATATGGAATGAAAAACATCAAGAAATTCAAGTTTCAATTATGGGTAAAATTCAACTTGAAGTACTTAAAGAAGTTGCATTAAATAGATTTAATTTAAAGATAGAATTTGGTCCTTGTGAAATTATGTACAAGGAAACTATAGATAACAACACATATGGATACGGGCATTTTGAACCATTAAAGCATTATGCTGAAGTTCATTTGAAAATAGAGCCAAACAAAAGAGGTGAAGGAATAACTTTTGAAAATAAATGTCATGCGGATGATTTAACTACAGGAAATCAAAATTTAATTAAGACACATATCTTTGAAAGAAATCATCATGGGCTTTTAAGTGGCTCACCAATTACAGATATAAAGATAACTTTACTAACAGGTAGGGCACATAACAAACATACTGAAGGTGGAGATTTTAGAGAAGCTACTTTTAGAGCAATAAGGCAAGGGTTAGAAAAAGCTAATAATATACTTCTTGAGCCATTTTATAAGTTTAAAATAGATGTAGAGTTAGATTATATGGGGAAGGTTATATCTGATATTCAAAGGTTAAATGGAGAGTTTGATTCTCCAGAAACAAAATTAAATAAAGTTTCTATAACAGGAAGAGGACCAGTAGCTACATTTATGGATTATAGTTCAGAAATACTTACATTTACAAAAGGAAAAGGCAATATAACTTTAGTCTTTGATGGATATGATGTATGTCATAATACAGAAGAGGTAATTGAAAAAATAGGATACAATAAAAATGCGGATATAGAATATTCATCAAGTTCAATTTTTTGCTCAAAAGGGCAGGGGTTTGTAGTTCCTTGGAATAAGGTAGAAGAATATATTCATTGTGAGAGTAAAGAAATTTAATATATATCTGTATAAATTTTTTTTAATTAATATAGGATGTGATATTATAAGAAAACCCCTATTACAATTAATCACTTGATGTTTTATAAATTAGGAATGGTAACTTTTTATTGACCTAATTTTATTTGAGATTTAGCTAAATTAGGAAAATGCAAAGGAAAACTTTTAGGTGTTTGTCTTAAAAAAGATACTTACAAGGCATAGTTCACAGTTGTGGAAATAATTCAGATCTGCTGAATTAAGAAATCATTATATTAACCATCAAATAGTTGATATAACTTAAAATTCATAAACTACTAAGTAGTTTCATTATAAGCTGTGAACTGTGAATTTCGCACTGTGAACTATATAAATTACTTCGCAATTTAAAACAAGTGAGCCACAAGTTTATTTCCATCTTCCAGAACATTTACAGTAAAGAAGTTCCAAGGAACTATTGTTGCACCTACTCTAGAAATCGCAACTCTTATTTTGAAACTATTTCCAGAATTAATTTTAGAATCTATTCCTTCATAAGTTACTCTATCCAATCTAACAACCATTTCTTGTCCGCTAGAAAGCTCCATTTGACTTCTTAATGATTCTAAATCTTTTTTTAATTTTTCTTTATCTTTTTCAGTAATTGGTATATATCCTTTTTCGGAAGCATTATCATATGAAATTAAATAATCATATATAGAATTATCTTCATTTAAATATGAATATAATAAATCATTTATAAAATCTGTTTCTTTATATTCACCAGCAGTATAATGGATAGATTGTTGATCATCATAAATATTTGTACCAGATTCAATCAATGTTAAGTCCTTTGTAGAGATATACATTTTTCCAAAGGCCTCAAAGGAAATAGGTCTTTCAGGCGTTTTTTCTTCATAGGTATCTTCAATATCCTGAGATGAATTAATGTCTTCAGGTAAATTTTCTTCAACATTATTGCCTACAGCATTATTCGAATTTAAAATTTTGCATGAAATTAAATTTATTGAAATTAACAATAAAAATAAAAAGGAAAATAATTTTTTGACTTTCATATGAATTTCCTCCCAAAGGTAAATTTACCCAATAAGTTATGTAGCTTTATTTTATTATAAAAATGAAAAAAAGTAAATTAAAAGGGAAAATGTTTAAGTATATAATTTATAAAAAATCAAATAAATTAATTAGTTGATAAAATTACATTAAATAAATATAATTTATATATATAAATATAAAGTTAGGAGGATAATTATGTCAGTTAAAATGTTACACACTTGCATAAGGGTTAAGGACTTAGAAAAGTCATTAAAGTTTTACCAAGATGCATTAGATTTAATAGAGACAAGAAGAAAGGAATTTCCAGAACATAAATTTAGCCTTGTTTATTTATCAAATGAAGAAGGTGGATATGAAATAGAATTAACTTATAATTATGATGTAGAAAAACCATATGATTTAGGAAATGGGTTTAGTCATATTGCAGTTGAAGTGGAAGATTTAGAAGAGATGAGAGAAAGACATATTTCTTTAGGATATGAAGTTACTCCATTTAAAGGACTTCCAGGAACAAAACCTTCATACTATTTTGTAACTGATCCAGATGGATATAAAATTGAAGTAATAAGAGCTAAATAAAACTAAGAAAATCTAGTAACTTTACAAAAGTTACTAGATTTATTTTTATGTATTATGCATAAACTATTTAAAGCAATATTAAAGGTAATATGATATAGACCTTGGAAATATTATGTAAATAACAATAGTATATATTAAATGACTTGTTTGGAATAGATAATTAAATAATAAAAATTATCTAAAAAGAGTACAAATTACCAAATAAATAGTTTATAATATAAATAAGTTAAAATAAAAAATAAAGGATAAAGGAGTATTATATATGAGTAAGATATCAATAATTGGAGCTGGTTCAATTGGAGCCACTACTGCCTTTGCCTTACTACAAAAGGAAGTAGCAAGAGAAATAGTTATTAATGATATAAATCAAGAAAAGGCTTTAGGCGAGGTTCTTGACTTGATGCACGGTAGTTCTCTAAATAGCCCGTGTAACGTAACATTAGGATCATTAGAAGATACTAAGAATTCAGATATAATTATTATAACAGCTGGTGTTGCACAAAAACCAGGAGAAACTAGATTAGATTTAGTTGATAAGAATTATAAAATTTTTAAAAGCTTTGTTCCAACAATAGCAAAATTAAGTCCTAATGCGATATTGTTAGTTGTATCAAACCCTGTGGATATACTAGCATATATGGCTTATAAGTTATCTGGCTTCCCAAAAGAGAGAGTTATAGGTTCAGGAACTGTTTTAGATACAACAAGATTAAGAAGTTTACTTGGAAAGTACTTTGGAATTGATGGAAGAATTGTTCAAGGATATGTATTAGGTGAACATGGAGATAGTGAATTTGTTCCATGGTCATCACTTACAATAGGAAACATTCCAATAAAAGATTTTTCAGAACAATTAAAAATTGAATGGGATGAGGCTACTGAAAAAGTTATTGCTGATGATGTTAAAAATGCAGCTTATGAAGTAATTAATAGGAAGGGAGCTACTGCCTTCTCAGTTGCAGCAGTTTTAACAAGAATAGTAGAAGCATTTTTAAAGGATGAAAAAACAGTACTATCAGTATCTACTTTATTAGAAAATTATTTAGGAGTAAATAACACATATTTAAGTGTCCCAACAATAGTAGGAAAAAATGGAGTAGAAAAAGTATTAAATATAGAACTATCTAAAGAAGAAAGAGAAAAATTTGTTTCATCAGCTAATATAATGAAAGAATATATTGATAGAATTGATAATAACTAGAATTATAAGTTTAATATTAATATAAATTACAACTCATTGAGAAGTGTCAACTTAGTTGGCACTTTTTAATTTTTATCATAAAATATATTATTTGCATGAACAATTTAACAAAATTAAGTTTTAAAAGTAAAAGACAAATCATAATATAAAAAGAAGTTATCTTTAATTTTAATTGGTATAATAAGGGGAATACATAAACATGAAAAATATTAATATACAAGACTTTCTTAAAAACAAAATAATAGGATACAGTATTATTACGGCTGCATCAATTACATTTATTTATTTACTTATATCAATATTTTTTATCAATCACTTATTTTTTAATACGACCATTAATGGTATAGATGTATCATTAAAAACCTATGAAGAAGCTCAAGATACACTAAAAGAATCCATAAATGAATATAAGTTAAAAATAGTACAAAGAGATGAAAAAATAGAAGAATTACTAGCGCAAGACATAGAATTAAAATTCAATGAAAATAATAGTGTTTTAAACATAAAAAAAATACAAGCTTCCTTAAAGTGGGGAAGATCATTATTTAAAAAACAATATTACAATATAAATGATTTAGTAGGTTATGATAATAATAAATTACTAAAAAAGATACAAGAGCTAGATTGCCTAAATAAAAATATAGTAGATCCAAGAAACGTAGATTTTAAATACTCAAATGGTTCTTATGATTTAATAGAAGAAGTTTATGGAAACAAAATAGATAATGATAAGTTATATGAAACTATAAAAGTCAGTATATTAAATGGAGAAACCTCAGTAAATTTAAATGATAGGTCTTGTTATGAAAATCCTAAATATACTTTAAAATCAGATAAGACAATAGAAACAAAGGCTATATTAGATAAGTATGTTTCCACTAAAATAACATATTTATTTGAAAATGAGAGTGAGGTTTTAGATGGAGATAGAATAAATAAATGGCTTAGTGTGGATGATAACTTAAATGTTAAAATTGATGAGAATGCAGTAAAAGATTATGTGTTAGAATTAAGCTCTAAGTATAACACGGTGGGAATAACAAGAGATTTTAAAACCTCCACAGGAAAAGTAGTAAAAGTTAAGGGTGGATATTATGGGTGGAAAATCAATTCTATTGGCGAAACAAAAATGTTAATTGAAAATATAAAACTTGGAGCAGTATTAGAAAAAGAACCGGTATATACACAGAAAGCTTTATATAGAGGTAGTGATGATATAGGAGATACTTACGTAGAAGTAAATATAACAAATCAACATTTGTGGTTTTATAAAAACGGAAAATTAATTACCCAAGGAGATGTAGTTACTGGAGATTCTAGCAAAGGTTATTCTACTAATCTTGGAACGTATGCACTTAATTATAAACAAAAAGAAGCAACTTTAAGAGGGCCAAATTATGAAGCGAAAGTAACTTATTGGATGCCTTTTAATGGGAATATAGGAATTCATGATGCAAGTTGGAGATATTCTTTTGGGGGAGAAATATATAAGGGAAATGGAACACATGGATGTGTTAATTCTCCATCGTATTTAGCAAAAACTATTTTTGAAAATATTGAAGAGGGCACTCCTATTATTTGCTATGAGGAGTGAATTTGATATAATAATAAAAAGGGGGTATTTAATATGAAAGATGATAGAATTAGCTTAGTCATAAAATCTTTGCTTTGGGGTATAGTTTGGCTTGGATTAGCAGCGTTAATAGGCTTTATAATAACTAAAGTAACATCTTATAAAAACTTTGAAAATGTTTTATTTATAGAAGGAGTTATATTAGTTTTTGTAGGGATTTTTGCATCTATATCAGGAGATCCAATGGCGCTTTCTATGCAAGGAGCTGGACAAAACAGTGGTCAATATGCAACTAATGCAAATTTAGAAATTACTAAAATGGAAAGGGAAAAATCTAATAGAAAATTAAATATATCACTTGCAGTAAGTACATTTTCTTTAATATTAGGTGGATTATTTAGTGCTGGTATAACTTTTATAATATAAATAAAGATCTATATTTTAGTTAAAGGTTTATTTTTGATACACTCTCTAAATAATAATTAACACATTATGTAGAACAAAAGTATAGAAGCATTGAACAATTATATTATATAAGTTATTACTTATTAAATAAAAGGAGAGGTTTCATGGGGAAATTTTTTAGAAAAAGTTTTAATATTGATTTAAAAGATTCACTGGCGTATCCATCTGGAAAGACCATTTGCGATATTATAGAAAGAGAACAAAAGAACGTTGAATTTATAAGCAAAGAAAATCCCGTAATTTTTAAAATAGAGGATGGAACGTATGAAGTTAGTATTAAAATGGCTCGTGGTGGTTATTATTTATCTTGTAGAGAAGTCAATGAGTAACATTTTATATTCTTTAGTAAATATTATAAGAATTAAGTAGAAAAGTGGGCAACTCGTATTGGCCACTTTTATTTATTACTTATCAATAACTCTCTAAAATAGAGATATTAATTAAGTAGTTATATATTAAAAATTATTAATTAATACATATTATTAATTAGTTCTTGATTTAATATAGGATATTATAGTATTATTTTATATAACTAACAGAAACAAATACTTAATAGAATTAGTTTCTAATTTAAAAATAAGAATAAGAAATTTAATACTACTTATAAAAGAGTATTAAATTTAATAAATTGAAATAAGACTATACTTTGGAGGAAAATATGTTAAATATAGGATGTCATTTATCAACAACAAAAGGTTTTGAAAATATGGGAAAAGAAGCACTACAAATTGGAGCAAATACTTTTCAATTTTTTACCCGTAATCCAAGAGGTGGTAAAGCAAAAGAAATAGATATGGAGGATATGGAAGCTCTTTTAAAAATTGCACGTGAAAATAACTTTGCAACTATTTTAGCACATGCTCCATATACATTAAATGCATGCTCAGCAGATGAAAGAACAAGAGAATTTGCCAGAGAAATGATGGTTGATGATTTAAATAGAATGGAACTTATGCCAAATAATTTGTATAATTTTCATCCAGGAAGTCATGTGAAACAAGGGTTGGAGATAGGAATTAATTATATAGTAGATTTACTTAATACAGTATTAAGTAAAGATCAAACCACAACAGTTTTACTAGAAACTATGGCTGGAAAAGGCTCAGAAGTTGGAAGAACATTTGAAGAAATAGCAGAAATAATATCAAGAGTTGAATTAAAAGAAAAAATGGGTGTTTGCCTAGATACCTGTCATATTTATGATGCAGGATATGATATAGTGAATGATTTAGATAAGGTTTTAGAAGAATTTGATGCAGTAATTGGATTAGATAGATTAAAAGCAATTCATTTAAATGATAGCAAGAATCCATTTAAAAGCCATAAAGATAGACATGAAAAAATTGGAGAAGGATTTTTAGGTTTAGAAGCTATAACAAGAATAATAAATCATCCTAAGCTAAAACATTTACCATTTTTTTTAGAAACTCCAAATGAATTAGATGGTTATGCAAAAGAAATAGAACTATTAAGAAGTAAATATGTAGAATAAGAAAAAATCTTGCTATCTATTAATTTCTTGTGTAATATTTAGTTATAAATACGGAATTTTTATAAATTGCGAAGCAATTTATATAGTTCACAGCGCACAATTCACAGTTCACAGTTTTTGGAATAAAGTAACAGGTAACAGGTTATGATATAAATTGCAAAGCAATTTATAAATTAAAGAATGAAAAAATTAAAACAACTGTGCACTGTGCCTTGTGAACTGTGAACTGAAAAATCTATTATTCATCTAAAATATCTACTATATCAGACCCTAAAGTTTCTAAAAGCATATCTGCTGTTGATTTC
>NZ_LBMX01000056.1:0-42618 GCF_001010885.1 Clostridium sp. C8
TAGTGCGACAGCCCCTTTTTTACTATAAGGAAATTATAAAAAGTTTATCAGTGGATGGCTATTTATAATTTCTTTCTTTTAGTTTTCCAGTAGGCATATGTAAGTTTGTGTTGAGCTGGAGTAAAGCTATGGAATAAGCCAATTTACATATATCTACTTTTTATTACAAATAATTAATTATACACATAGTAATTTGCTTTGTCAATGTCATGAAATGAAATAAAATTTCATAATAAAACTATTGAAATATCATTTCAGATATGATAATATAATGTTGTACTGAAAACGTAATCAAAATATTTTGAAAGTTATACTTAGTTCGGAGGTATTATATGAAAAAAATAGATTTAGAAAAATTAACAACTGAAAGTAGAAATCAAAATACCTTAGATATAGATAAGGTTTCAACCTTAGAAATGGTAAAGAAGATTAATGCTGAAGATAAGAAAGTTGCAGAAGCAGTAGAAGTAGAACTTCCAAAAATTGCAGAAGCTATAGATGGAATAGTTAAAGGTATGCACAAAGGAGGTAGACTAATTTATATAGGTGCAGGAACATCAGGAAGACTTGGAATATTAGATGCATCAGAATGTCCACCAACATATGGAGTTTCAGAAGAATTAGTTCAAGGAATTATAGCAGGAGGACAGGAAGCAATCTTCAGAGCAAAAGAAGGTGCAGAGGATTCGAGAGAATTGGCTGTTGAAGACTTAAAAGCTAAGAGCTTAAATGAAAATGATACAGTGGTTGGATTAGCAGCATCAGGTAGAACACCTTATGTAATAGGCGGACTTGAGTATGCTAATGAAGTTGGAGCATTAACAGTAGCAGTTACTTGTAATGCAGGTTCAGAAGTTTCAAAAGCAGCTAAAATTTCAATAGCACCAGTAGTAGGGGCAGAGGTAGTTACAGGTTCAACAAGATTAAAATCTGGAACAGCTCAAAAATTAGTTTTAAATATGCTATCAACAGGAGTAATGATAAAGCTTGGAAAAGTTTATGGAAACTTAATGGTAGATGTAAGAGCAACAAATGCTAAATTAGTTGAAAGAGCTAAAAAGATAGTTTGTGAAGCTACTGGCGTAGATAGAGAAGAAGCAGAACAATTCTTAATAGAAACAAATTTTGATGTTAAGCTTTCAATATTTATGATATTATCAAAGCTAAATAAAGATGAAGCTAAAAATATCCTAGATAATAATAATGGATATATAGCAGAAGCTTTAAAAAGCATAAATTAATAAAAAATTACAAAATATAAGTAAAAAATAATACAATAAGATGGAGGGACTTAAAATGACAAATGCTGAAATTGCTAAAAATTTAGTTGAATTACTAGGCGGGAAAGAAAATATAAAATCAGTTGCTAATTGTATGACTCGTTGCAGATTAGAACTTAGAGATTACTCAAAAGCTGACATGGAAAAAATAAAGAAGTCAGAAGGAGCTTTAGGAGTTGTTAATGCAGAAGGTCAATTACAAGTAATATACGGACCAGGTAAGGTTAATAAAGTTACAGCTGAGGTTAGCAAAATAGTTGGTAAACCTGTTCTTTTAGGAGAAGATGCTGTTAAGGCAACAAAAGAAAAATTAAAAGAAAAAAATGATACAAAGTTTAAAAATTTACTTAAGAAATTAGGAAATGTATTTATACCATTAATACCTTTATTTGTGGCATGTGGACTTGTACTTGCTGTAAATAATATTTGTAATGTACAATTTGGGGATGCTTATAAGACAACTACAGCAGCTCAAATTATAGGACTTGTTGGTAATGGTGTATTCTCAATATTATCAATTTTAGTAGGTGTAAATGCAGCAAAAGAATTTGGTTCAGATATGCCAATGATGGGTGGAGTATTAGGTGGAATACTTTCATCAGCAGCACTAGCTAATATTACACTTTTTGGAAAGCCTTTAACACCAGGTAGAGGTGGAATTATATCAGTTATATTAGTTGTTGTTCTATCAGTTTATATAGAAAAAGCTTGTAGAAAAGTTGTACCAGATGTATTAGATTTATTTGTAACACCATTAGTTACATTAACTGTATCAGTACTTGCAGCATTATTTATTCTTCAACCAGTAGGTGGAGCTATATCAGATTCAATAGGTACTTTAGTTGCTCAAACAATTGCATCAGACAATATGGTTATATCAGTAATTTCAGGAGCAGTTTCAGGTGCTTTATTCTTACCACTAGTTATGACTGGAATGCACCAAGCATTAACACCAATACATGCAGATTTAATAGCTAATGCAGGATTTACAGTATTACTTCCAATATTAGCAACAGCAGGTATGGCACAAGTAGGAGCTACTATAGCAGTACTTAGAAGAACTAAAAATGAAAGATTAAAGAAGACAGCTAAAAATGGATTAGTACCAGGATTCTTAGGAATCGGAGAACCTTTAATATACGGTATAACATTACCACTTGGAAAACCATTCTTAGGAGCTTGTTTAGGAGCTGGAGTTGGTGGAGCTGTAATGGCAATCTTCAAGGTTGGAGCAGTAGCAATGGGAGTATCAGGATTACCACTAGCATTATTAATAGCTAATGGAAAGATGTTTGTATTCTTAATTGGAGTAGTTGTATCATATATAGCAGGATATATATTCACAGAAATGCTTGGATTTGAAGACCCTGTTGAATAATTTACAATTTACAATTGACAATTAATGAAATAATTCAGACGAGCTGAATTATGAAAATTTAATAGTAAAGAAAAACTAATGTAGATAGAGAAATTTGCAAGAATTTCTCTATCTAATTTTTATAATTAAGCATACGCTTAATTATTTCATCTTTAATTTTTTTCATTTTTTAATTAAAAACTGGAGGTTTTTTTATGTATTATGGATTTTCTGTTTATTTCGGACTTGATAACACAAAAGAAGAAAATATTCAATTATTAAAGGATGCGCATAGTTTAGGTTTTGGCAGAATATTTACGTCTCTTCATATACCGGAAGCTAATTATGAAGTTTTAAAGGTAGAAGTTAGAGAGTTTTTTAATTTAGCTAAAGAATATGACATGGATATAATTAGTGACATATCTCCCAATACTTTTAAATTTCTTGATTTAGAAGATATGGATTTAAAAGGATTAAGGGATATGGGAGTAAAAACCATTAGAATTGATTTTGGTTATAGTGAAGAAAATATAGCTAAAATGAGTAGAAATGAATATGGTATAAAAATTCAATTAAATGCTTCAACTATTACTGAAAGATTTTTTGAAGAACTTGATAAATACTCTCCAAATTATAGTAATATAGATGCTTTGCATAACTTTTATCCTAGAATTGGAACTGGGATATCTGAAGAATGCATGATAGATAAAAATAGAATTCTTAAAAAGAGAGGAATAAAGCCTTGCGCATTTGTTCAATCAAACAATAGGAAAAGAAGTCCATTAAAAGATGGACTGCCAACTCTTGAAGATCATAGAGGATTAAGTGTAAAAGAAGCTGCAAATCACTTATTTGCCTTAGAAAATGAATCTGTTTTTATAGGGGATTCTCTTCCTACTTATGAGGAATTAAAAGATTTATCATCATTAAAGCAGGATGTTGTAGAGCTAGATATAGAAATAAAAACTAATGATGAATTAATTCTTAGAATTTTAAATAATATTTATTCGTCAAGAACAGATGAAGCAAGAGATGCTATAAGAGCGAGTGAAAGTAGACTTATTTTAGAAGGGGGTATCATAGAGCCTTTTAATACAGTAAGTAAGAAATATGGAGATATATCTATAGATAATAAAGACTATATGAGGTATATGGGAGAGCTTGAAATATTAAAAAGAAATCAAGATGCAGATACTAGAACAAATATTGTAGCTTCTGTTTTACAAAAGGACTTTTATTTATTAAAATATATATGTAACGGAAAAAAATTTCATTTCAATATAATTAATAAATAAGTCAAAAAGATGGTAGGGTGTGAAAATGAACGTATTGCAGTATATAAAACAAAACTTCGAGAGCTTCACAGATAGAGAAAAATTAATAGCTGAATATTTACTTAGTAATAAAAAGAGTATTATAAATATGTCAGCAAAAGAAATTGGAGATGTTACAAATACTTCAGCTCCAACAGTTGTTAGATTCTCTAAAAAAATAGGTTTTGATTCTTTAAATGAAATGAAACTACGATTATCATTAAATTTACAAAATGATGAAGATAATTCTGATTTTGAATATTTGCATGGAGATTTATCAACTAAAAATATAATTTACGGAATAAAGGCTTCTATTGATTCTATAATGAATCAAACAATTGGAATTTTAAAAGAAGAAGAATTAGAAAAAGCAATAGAAATACTTAACAAGGCTAAAAATATATATATATTTAGTGTGGGTGTTTCTAGCTTAGTAGGAATGGATTTCTATTATAAATTAAGTAGAATAAATAAAAGATGTATTGCACATGCAGATACACATCTTCAAATTACATCTTCAGCACTTATGGAAAAAGGTGATGTAGCAATAGCAATATCATACTCAGGAGAAACTAGAGAAGTTATAAAGTGCGCAGAAAATGCTAAGGAATCAGGAATACCAGTTATATCAATAACAAAGGCAAGTATAAACAATACATTGGCTGATATATCTGATATAGTTCTTCAAGTACCATTTGTAGAAAAGACATTAAGAGAAGGTGCTATGAGTTCAAGAATATCACAACTTGCAATAATAGATATGCTATTTATAGGAATGGCAAAGAATAACTTAAAGGCAGTAGAAGAAAAACTTAGAGTAACAAGAAAAGCAGTAGAAGGACTAAAGAATTAATAAAAAATAAAAATTTATTTGAAATGAAAATTTCAAATTGCAGTGAAAAAGTTAAGGAGAGATTCGTTTGAATCTCTCCTTTTCAATTGTCCTTCAGCTTGTTATTTATGATTGAATTATATATAATTGAATATAGTATTTACCAATTTTTGTGTCATATATAAATTAGGGAGGGAATGAAATGAGAAGAAATTTACGTTTAACAATTATAGTTGTGATGATTTTTTTTATAATGACAGGGTGTATAGTTAGAAATCAAAGTTCAGCACATAATACTATAGAGCAAGGAAGTAAAATAAAAGATACTTATATTTATAATGTTGAAGATAATTTTAAAGGAATGAAGTTAGAAATAAATTTAACTCTTACTAAGGGGAATGTTAAATTTGAGCTTAAAGATCCAAATGGGGATATACAGTGGAGCGAAGAAGTTACATCTGATAAGCCTTTAAAAGAAATAAAAAGTTTTGATAAGATAGTTGGAGATTGGACATTGACATTTGAAAGTATTGATAACTCAGGAGAAGGTGAGTTTGATTTACAATTTAATAGACTATAAAAATAATGAATAATGGATAATTGAAGAATAAACTTCTATAAAGTTTAGAGAATTTAAGTAGAAATTCGAAAGAATTTCTATTTTTTATTTTTATAATTCAACGCAGACTAATTATAACCTGAATTATCAATTATCAAATTTTCATTGTTACACAGCTTGTCTGAATTAGTTTCACTATTTTTCTATGAGTAAAATTCTTCAATAATGTAAATAATAAACTTAGTCGAGTTTTAAAATGCCTTAACTAAAGAATAAGGAGAGGAGTAAGTTTATGAGAGATGAAGTTTTAAATAATACTAGAAGAACTATACTCATAGAGCTTAATGAAGCATTTAAGGGAGTTGTTAATAATCATAAATATTTAAATAAGCTTATTAAGCACGGGGAGGATGTTATTTCTTCAGCTGAATGGTTGCTTGATAATATTTATTTAATTGAAAAGGAATATAAAACAATTAAGTTTAATTTGCCAATAAACTATTTTAATAATTTACCTACAATAGAAATTGATTATATTAGTTATCCAAGGGTTTATATATTGGCTAAAAATTATATTGAGAAAAACCAAAATATAATAGATAAAGATGAATTAGTAAAATTTATAAATGAGCAAGGAGAAAGTTTTACAATAGGAGAATTATGGGCTTTTCCTTTAATGCTTAGGATTGCATTAATAATCAATTTAGGAATAATAACTAATGATATGGTAGTTCTTCAAAAGCAAAGATTGGGAGCTAAGGACTTAGCTAATACAGTTATAGATTCTTATAATAATGATAAGATAGATAGTTTATTATCTAAGCTGGAAAATAAATATCCTATAATTAAAGTTGAAGAGTCTAAAGAGGAATCTAAAAATAACTATATGGGAGATGACGAGAGTCTTCATGATGGACTGTTTTCTCCTGAGTTTATAGATAAGTTTTTTAGTATTTTAAGAGATAATTCAATAGAGGATGAAAGAGTATACAAGTTTGCTTTAGATAGATTGAAAGAAAAAGAAAACACAAGTTTTGAAAAGGAAATAATAAAAGATCATATAAGAGAAGGGAATATTGCTACATCAATAGGAATAACTATAAATTCTTTAAGAATAATGGATTCTATAAATTGGAAAGAATTCTTCTCAGAAACATCAAATGTAGAAAGAATATTAAAGCAAGATCCAGCTAAAATTTATGAGGACATGGACTTTGAAACAAAAGATTATTATAGACATAAAATAGAGGAAATTTCTAGAAAAACTAATATAGATGAACTCAAACTAGTAAAAACAGCTCTAGAACTTAGTAGTTTACATCTAGAAAATAGAGATTTTTATAAAAGACATATAGGATATTATTTAGTAGATGATGGGGTAAGAGATATACTAAAAAGATATAATATAACTAAAAATATAGATAAGAAGATGTCAAGGGGATGTTATTTATCAACTATATTTTTAGGAACAATTTTAGTAGATTTAGTAGTTTTACTATTAACATATCTAATTCCATTAAACTTTAATTTATGGCAATATATATTGGCATTTATTTTGATGATAGTTCCATCTAGTGAGGTAGTAATATCACTATTAAACTGGTTTATAGCAAAGGTTACGCCTGTTAGTTTTATACCTAAGATGGATTACTCTAAGGGAATACCTGAAAGTGAAAGAACTATTGTAGTAATACCAGCAATACTAGGTAATAGCAAGTCTGCAATTGATTTACTAAAAAAATTAGAAATATATTACTTAGCCAATAGAGATAAAAATATTTTCTTTGCTTTACTTGGAGATTTATGTGATAGCAATAATGAAAGTGAGACACAAGACAATGCAATAAATGAGGAAGGAATAAAATTTGTAAATAAGCTGAATAAAAAGTATGCAAAAGATGGAGAAGATAGATTTTTCTTCTTTAACAGAAAGAGATTATATAACGAATCAGAAAAAGTCTACATGGGCTATGAAAGAAAAAGAGGAAAGCTCATGGAGTTTATGGCTTTAATTAGAGGTAGTGAAGAAACTACTTATAATATAATTAGTAGTGATATAGATTCTTTAAAAAGTGCAAAATACATAATAACTTTAGATAGTGATACATTTTTACCAATAGGAAGCGCTAAAAAGCTTATTTCAGCAATGAGCCATGTTTTAAATAATCCTTATATAGAAAATAATTCTGTATTAAGAGGATATAGTATTATGCAACCAAAGGTAAGTGTTAATCTAGAAGATAAGCATAAAACATATTTTTCTGAAATTTTTGCAGGAGATGCAGGAGTAGATGCTTATTCAACAGCATCTTCAGATACATACCAAGATTTATTTGGAGAAGGAATATTTACTGGTAAGGGGATTATAGAAATAGATTCATTCTATAATATTTTAAAAGATCAAATACCAGAAAATAAAGTCCTTTCACATGATTTAATAGAGGGAGTCTTAACAAGATGTGCATTAATAACAGATGTTGAAGTAATAGATGGATATCCATCTAGCTATTTAGCTAGTGCATTAAGACTCCATAGATGGGTAAGAGGAGATTGGCAAATAGCAAGTTTTGCATTTTCAAAGAAGATATCAGCAATATCTAAGTGGAAGATAATAGATAATCTTAGAAGGAGCTTACTTGCCCCAAGCTTATTATTAGGATTATTAGCTATATTAACAGTTTTAAGTGGAGCAGTTCAAATATCTATATTGTTATTTTTAGCTTTAATAACTCCATTAATGTTTACAGTAACAGACTTTGTTGTTACACCTAAGAAAAAGCTTATGGGAACTTTTAAAACATTAAAACAAATAGTATTGATTTTAAGCTTTATTCCATACCAAGCTTGGCTTATGTTTGATGCTATATTTAGAACAATTTATAGGCTTACTATATCTAAAAAGAATTTACTTCAATGGAAAACTGCTGATAGGGTTGAGAAATCAGTAAAGAATACTTATATGTGGTATTATCAAAAAATGTGGATATCAGTAGGAGTATCTTTAGTAGTACTATTACTTAGTTTAGATAATTCTATAGAAATATTAATAGCTACAATAGTAATTTCTATTCTTTGGGCTATAGCACCAGCAATGGCATGCAGAATATCACAAGAAGAAAAGCTTATAAAAGATAGATTAGAATTAGAAGATGAAGAATTTCTTAGAGAAAGTAGTAGAAGAATATGGGCTTATTATGAAGACTTTATAAATGAAGAAAATAATTATTTAGCTCCAGATAATTTTCAAGAAAAACCTTTTAAGGGGTTGGCACACAGAACATCACCAACTAATATCGGTATGGGGCTTATTACTAATTTAACGGCTTATGATTTAGGGTATATATCAATAGGTGAAGTCATTTATAGAGTAGAATCAATTTTAGATGGAATGAGAGGACTTGAAAAATTTAATGGACATTATTTAAATTGGTATGATACAAAGACGAAAGAAGCACTTTGGCCTAGGTATGTATCCACAGTAGATAGTGGAAACCTCTTAGGATATCTTTGGATAATTAAAGATGTTATAAGAAAGTTTAATAATAACCCAATAATAAGAGAAAAAGAAATAACAGCTATAAAAGATACTTACAACATAGTAAGAAAAGATGAAAAAGAAGAATTTTATGATAGGCTTCCAGATAATATTGATTTAAGAGAATATAAGAATATATTATTAGATGAATTAAAAATAGTAAATGATAGACTTGAAAGTGATAAAGATAATAAGAAAAATGATAATGAATATTATTGGATAAAAAAATTAAAAAATGAAATAGAAACAAAAATAGATTTTTATGATTTTATATTCGATGGTATAGAAAAAATAGTCATAGATACCTTTAAAAATTATAAGGCTCCAACTTTATTACAATTGATAGATATATTAGAAGATATAAAGAAGTCATCAGGAGAAGAATTCCAAATAATTTTAGATAAAAAAATTGGTAAGCTTATGGAATTCAATGAAAGACTTAAGCTTCTTGCATGTGAAATAGACAGTATTATGAATGATATGAACTTCAAATTTTTATATAACAAAGATAGAGGGCTTTTTGCAATAGGATACAATGTAGAAGAAAAATCCTTAGGAAATTCCTACTATGATTTAATGGCTTCAGAAGCAAGGATATCATCATTTTTATCAATAGCAAGAG
Source organism: Clostridium sp. C8 (assembly GCF_001010885.1). Lineage (NCBI taxonomy): Bacteria > Bacillati > Bacillota > Clostridia > Eubacteriales > Clostridiaceae > Clostridium > Clostridium sp. C8. The sequence goes on from NZ_LBMX01000056.1 coordinate 9,499, forward strand.
GAGAAATTCCAAAGGAGCATTGGTATAATTTAAGTAGAAATATGACAAAGGTATTTGGGCATAAAACTTTAGTATCTTGGAGCGGTACTATGTTTGAATATTTTATGCCATTTCAAATAATGAAAAGTTTTAAAAATACAATTTGGGATTTGACATATTCATCAGTTGTAAGTGCCCAAATAGGCTATGGAGAAAAGAAAAATACACCATGGGGAATATCAGAATCAGCTTATTATGAGTTTGATGTAAATCAAAATTATCAATATAAAGCTTTTGGGGTACCTGGAATAGGCTTAAAGAGAGGACTTGAACAAGAAGTAGTTATATCTCCATACTCTTCAATAATGGCCTTACCATATGATGCTAAATCTGCAATAAAAAATTTAAAAAAGCTGTATGATATGAAGTTTTATGGTAGATATGGTTTTATAGAAGCAATAGATTATAGTGATGAAAAACCAAAGGAAGAAGCAAAAGAAGTACGTTGTTATATGGTTCATCATTTAGGAATGTCTCTTTTAGCTTTAGATAATATATTAAATAATGATATTTTAAAAGAAAGATTTCATAATATTCCAGAAATAAAGGCGGCTGAAATTCTTTTAAAAGAAAAAGTTCCTGAAAACATAACCTTTGAAAGAGAAGTAGATATTAGTATAGCTAATAATAAAAAGTTAGAAAAGGAAGATTTTATTCCTAGAATATTTAAAGGAAATAAAGGTGAGGATCAAGAAGTTTTATTATTATCTAATGGTACTTATTCAACTATGATAGCTCATGATGGTAGTGGATATTCTAAAAAAGATGATATGACTGTATATAGGTGGAAGGGAGATAGCACTTCAGATTCAAGTGGAACTTTCTTTTATATAAAAAATCTAAATTCAAATGATTATTGGAGTGCTACTTATGAGCCTTGTAAGGAAAGTAATGAAGACTATTTAGTAGAATTTACTCTTGATAAAGCAAAGTATGAAAGAAAAGATGGAAGTATAACTACGAATTATGAAGTAACATTAGCTTCTGAAGATAATGTAGAAGTAAGAAAGTTATCATTAAAGAATACAGGAGAAAAGCTAAGAACTTTAGAAATAACAAGTTATTTAGAAGTAACTCTTCAATCTTTTGAAGGGGATGCTGTTCACCCAAGTTTTTCTAATTTGTTTATTAGTACAGAATATAATGAAGAAACTAAGAGTCTGATAGGAAATAGGAGACCGAGAGCAAAAGGAGCAATTACTAATTATATATTCCATACTATAGCTTCAAATCATGATTTAGATGGTGATTTAACTTACGAAACATCAAGATTAAACTTTATAGGAAGAAATAGAAATCTGAGATCTCCAGAAGTAATGGATAATGATGCCCCACTTCAAAATACAGTTGGAACAGTATTAGATCCTATAATGAGTATAAGAAGTAGAATCACACTTAAGCCAGGAGAAGAAAAATCAATTTACTATTTAACAGGAGTTGGAGAATCAAAAGAAGAAATTTTAGAACTTATAAGATCATATAAAGATGTTCCAAAGATAGAAAAGAGTGCCGATGCTTATAATTATTCTAATCAGTTAGAACTTAAGCATATTGGAATTAGATCAGCGCAAGCAAATATATACCAAAGTTTAGCATCTTATATTTTATATCTTCATAGTGGAAGAAAGAATAGAGAAGATTACATAAGAAATATTAAAATGAATCAAGAAAACTTATGGTCATATGGAATATCAGGTGACTTACCTATAATATTTTTAATTATTGAAAGCGAAGATGATATAGATTTATTAAGGCAAGTTATTAATATGCATTATTACTTTAGAAATAAAGGGATAAAGACAGACTTAGTAATTTATAATGAAGAAGAGTTATCCTATGAAGAACCACTCCAAAAAAATATAATTTCAACAATTAGAAATTCTGTTGCAAGAGAAAATATAAATAAATCAGGAGGTATTTTCATTCATAATAAATCTACAATGAGTGATAATATAAGAGATTTTATTATAGGTATTTCAAAACTATATATAAATTCAAAAGAAGGAGCTCTTGCTAAGCAGTTAACGGAAGCAGTAGAGTATAAGTATAATGAATATAGAAACAAAGAAGAATTATCACACATTAATAGAATAAAAGTAGATATAAATGAAAGTGATTATATAAAGGGTTTTGTAGATAGACAAATAAATAAGGTTGATAATGATTCAGATGAAGTATTAAAAGAAGTAAAACATAGTAATCATGAAAAAGAAAATATGAATAAAGCATCAGAATTAAGGAAAACTGAAATTGGAAACAATCATTTTGATATTAGTGAGTTAGACTTCTTTAATGGATATGGAGGATTTAAAAAATCAGATAAAAGCTATATCATAAGACTTAAAGATTATGAAAATACTCCAGCACCATGGATAAATGTAGTTTCTAATAAGGATTTTGGATTCCATATTTCCGAGGTGGGTTCAACTTATACCTGGTGTGGAAACAGTAGGGAAAATAAAATAACGCCTTGGAGCAATGATTGGGTAAGTGATCCAACAGGAGAAGCTTTATATATAAGAGATAATGATATGGGAGCATACTTTACAATAACTCCTATGCCAATAAGAGATGGAGGAGAATACATAATCGAACATAGCTTTGGGTATTCAACCTTCAAACATACTGCATACAATATATGTAGTGAAATGAAAGTATTTTGTCCTAAGGAAGAAAAGATAAAATTATGTAAAGTATCTCTTAAGAATTTATCTAATGTAGATAAGAATTTATCAATATTCTATTATGCTCAATTAGTACTTGGTGTATATAATTATGGAAGTGCTAAATACATAAGCACATCAATCCAAGGCCAATATATATATGGCCAAAATCCTTATTCAAAATATTTTGGGAAATTAAAAGCTTATTTATCTATTAATGGCGATAAAAATCAAAGTTTTACTGGTAATAGAAAAAGCTTTTTAGGAGTTGGAGGAGAATTATCTAGCCCTAAAGCATTACTAGAAAATAGTTTAGATAACTTAAGTGGAAGTATATATGATCCTTGTTTAGGAGCTAAGCTAGATATAAAATTAAAAGCTGGTGAAGAAAGAGAGATTATAATAATTTTTGGGCAAGAAGAAAGTGAAGAATTAATAAAAGAAAAAATAAATAAATACAGTAATATAGAGAATGTTGATGAAGAATTAAGAAATGTGAAAGATTATTGGTCAAATTTCCTAGGAAATATACAAGTAAAGACACCAGATTTATCAATGGATTATATGTTAAATGGATGGCTTATGTATCAAACCTATAGTTGTCGATATTTATCAAGAACAGCATTTTATCAAAGTGGCGGAGCCTATGGTTTTAGAGATCAACTTCAAGACTCTATGTCCATAGGAATATTAGATCCTAATATAACTAGAGAACAAATTTTAAGGAGTGCATCAAGACAATACCTTGAAGGTGATGTACAACATTGGTGGCATCCAGTAATAAACTCAGGAATAAGAACAAGATTTTCAGATGATTTGTTATGGTTGCCATATGTAACTTCTGAATATATAAAATCTACAGGAGATTATAGTATATTAGATGAAAAAGCTCCTTATTTAGAAGATGAACCACTAAGAGATGGCGAAGATGAAAGATACACGATAGTAAATCAATCCAATAAAGAAGGAAGCATATATGAACATTGTTTAAAAGCAATAGATAGAGGTTTAAAGTTTGGAAGACATAATATTCCTCTTATGGGTAGTGGTGATTGGAACGATGGAATGAGTACTGTTGGAAATAAGGGAGAAGGAGAAAGTATTTGGGTAGGTTGGTTTTTATATAAAATACTAGATAGCTTTAAGGAAATATGCAAGCATAAGAATGATAAAGAAAAAGAAGATGCATATAGCACATTCCAAAGCTTTATACAAGAAAATCTAGAAGAAAATGCTTGGGATGGAGGCTGGTACAGAAGAGCGTATTTTGATGATGGAACACCTTTAGGCTCAAGAGAAAATGATGAGTGTAAAATAGATGCCATTGCACAAAGCTGGTCAATAATTTCTAATGCGGCTAAGATTACTAGAGCACAAGAAGCCATGGAAGCAGTAGATAAATATCTTGTAGATAAGGATAAGGGTCTTATTAAGTTATTAGCACCACCTTTTGATAAATCGCCTACCTTAGAGCCAGGATATATAAAGGGATATGTACCTGGAGTTAGAGAAAATGGTGGTCAATATACACATGCAGCAGTGTGGGTTATCTTAGCATTAACAAAGCTTGACCTAGGAGATAAGGCATGGAAATATTATAATATGATAAATCCAATTAATCATACAAATACAGAACTTGAAGCAAGAAACTATAAAGTAGAACCCTATGTAATGGCTGCAGATGTATATATAAAAGAGCCTCATGGCGGAAGAGGTGGATGGAGCTGGTACACAGGAGCATCAGGATGGATGTATAAAGTTGGTCTTGAAGACATATTAGGTTTAAAGAAAATAGAAGGTAAAGGATATAAAATAGATCCGTGTATCCCTGAAACTTGGAAGGAATATGAAATAAATATTAATAATGAAAACGAAGATTACAATATAAAGATTAAGCGTGGAGAACATAAAAAGATTATAATTGATGGAGAAGAAGTTAAAGATAATTTAATTCCGAAAGATAAAGGAAAGCTACATATAGAAGTCGTAATATAATTAACAGTTAATGTAATTAACAATTATGGATTTTTTGCTGCACAAAACTTAAAATTCATTAAACTGTTAATAGTTAAATGTATAAAAATGTATTGACATTGTAAAAAGATGGGCTTATTATAATAATAAATGGATAATAATAAAAATTCTATGAAGAGAAAAAGTAAGTTATTAATTTGTTCAACAGAGAGTTGGTGTATGCTGAAAGCCAATGTTCAAAGTTAACCGAATATCATCTCTGAGAAGCAGTACTGAAACAATTTGTAGTAAGTATTGACGGAGTCTTTCACCGTTAAAAGATAAGCGTATTGATAGATATGTAGCTAAGTGCTATAAAAGGTTTATGAAAAATAAGCTAATTTTATAGAATTAGGGTGGTAACGCGGATATTTCCGTCCCTTGTTTTCAAGGGACGGTTTTTTTTGTTTAAAAAAGGGGGCGATTATTTGGATATTGAAGGTGAGATTATTAATTAAAAAATAATTATGAGCAAAATATTATATATGAATTTTAATTAAATTATTATTTGTTAATTAGAATATACTTAGGGGGATTTTGACATGGAGAAATTATCAAAAAGAGATTTAATATTAATAGGACTGATGCTTTTTTCTTTATTTTTTGGAGCAGGAAATTTAATTTTTCCTCCTTTTATGGCTGAGGCAGCAGGGGAAAACACTTGGATAGTTACAAGTTCATTTTTTATAACAGCAGTTGGTTTTCCTGTATTAGGAGTTGTTGCGGTAGCAAAATCTGGAGGTTTAACTAATTTATCAAGAAGGGTAAATCCTTTATTTGCCACAGTATTCACTATTTTAGTATATTTATCAATAGGACCATGCTTAGGTATTCCAAGAGCAGGAAGTTTACCATTTGAAATGGCAGTAGCACCATATTTGCCTGAAAATATATCAATAGCATTAGCATTATTTATATATACATTTATATTTTTTGCAATAGCATATTGGCTTTCATTATCGCCTAGTAAGTTAGTAGATCGTATGGGAAAAGTACTAACTCCTGCTTTATTAATTCTAATTTTAATTATGGTAATTGGATCTATAATTAAGCCAATTGGAGGATACGGAGCAGCAACAGGAGATTATGCAACCTCTCCATTCGTTAAGGGATTTTTAGATGGATATTTAACAATGGATACAATAGCTGCACTTAATTTTGGAATAGTTATTGCAGTAGCTATAAAATCTAAAGGAATTAATGATGAAAAAGAAATAGTTAATACATCAATAAAAGCAGGAATAATAGCAGGAATTTTATTAGCTGTTATATATGCCTTACTTGCACATTTAGGAGCTGCTAGCGGAGGAAGATTTGGAGCAACTGAAAATGGAGCTCAAACTTTAACAAATATCACAACATATATATTTGGAAAGCCAGGAGCTATATTATTAGCATTAATCTTTACATTAGCATGCTTAACAACTTGCGTTGGACTTATTACTTCATGTAGTCAATATTTCTCGACATTAACTGAGAAAATATCATATAAAAACTGGGTAAGAATATTAACTATATTTAGTATGACTTTTGCAAACATGGGACTTACAAAGATTCTTAGCGTAACAGTACCAGTATTAAATGCCATTTATCCAGTAGCTATAATGCTTATAATACTTGCAATGATGGACAATATACTTAAAGGAAGTTCTGTAGTTTATAAATTAACAATATTATTTACAGGAGTAATAAGCGTAGTCGATGCTTTAGGACAAGTTGGATTGACTTTAGGATTTGTTACAAGCTTTATTAGTAAACTACCTTTTTATAAAGAAGGACTAGCTTGGATAATTCCAGCTATAGTAGGAATGATTTTAGGTGTATGTATTAAATTTGCAAAAGAAAGTTTTAACTCTAATAAAGTTTTAAGTGATAAAGCAAGTAATTAATTTGATAAAGTGTTTATTCCTATATCAATACAAGCACACCATGCTATTTGTGATGGATATCATTCTAGTAGATTTATTAATGAGATGCAAGAATTAGCATTTAATTTTCAAGTATGGCTAAAAGATAAATAGTTATTGATTAAATATCGCATATCAGAAATGAATATGCGATATTTTTATATTGTTGTAAACTAATATTTAATTATGTATAATTTTAGTATTAGGTAAAGTTATATAAATGATTTGAGTCTAGTTTAAGAAAGCTTACTATATTAAGATTCATATAAAAATTAACAACTTTATTTAAAAATAAATATTTTATAAGAACTAGGGGGAGCATTATGGGAGACTATATTATGGGTAAAGCAAAAAAAATAGCACTTATAGCTCATGACAATAGAAAATCCGCTTTGATTGAATGGGCAGAAGAAAATAAAGAAATGCTAAGTAAACATATACTTTGTGGTACTGGTACAACTGCTAGTCTTATTAGCGAAAAAACTGGATTAAAGGTTCAAGGATTTAAAAGTGGACCAATGGGAGGAGATCAACAAATTGGAGCCGCTATTGTAAATGGAGAAATTGATTTAATGGTATTTTTCTGGGATCCATTAACATCACAACCTCATGATCCAGATGTTAAAGCTTTGCTAAGAATAGCTGTATTGTACGATGTAGCGATAGCAATGAGCAAATCTACAGCAGATTTTCTTTTAAGTTCTAATAAATTTAATGAAGAATATGAGAGAAATATGATAGATTATTATGGTAGAATAAGAAAAGATAATTTCTAAGAAGGTGAAAATTAGATGAACAAAACTAAAAAGGCTATTTTTGAATCAGCTATAAAAGTTTTTTCAAATTATGGCTATACAGGAGCAACAATGGATGATGTTGTGGCTAGAGCTGGAGTAGCAAAGGGAAGCTTATATTATCATTTTAAAAGCAAGGAAGAACTTTTTATTTTCATAATTAAAGAGGGAATAAATCTTATAAATGAAGAAATAGAAGAAGCAACCAAAGATGTTACAGATCCATATGAAATAATAAAAGTTTCAGCAAAGGTTCAACTTAAATATGTTTATGAAAATAAAGATTTATTTAAAGTAATAATAAGTCAACTTTGGGGAACCGGAGAAAGAAACAATATGTTAAGGGAAGAAATAAGAACTCTTATAGATAAGAGTTCAGTTAAATTCAAAGCCGTTATGGACGGAGGCTTTATAGAAAATGATGATCCAATATTATTAAGTTATGGATTAATAGGTGTATTAGTTTCTTCGGCTCTTTATGAAATTTTAAATGAAGATAAGTATAATCATGAAGAGGTAGTGGAGAAATTTATGAAGTATTTTCAATATGGAATAAACGTAAAAAGATAATGAAATCGTTATTATGATGATATAATTTATCTATTTCAAGATGAAAACAATTAAAAAATAAAATTGTAGGAGAATAGTATGAGAGAAAAAGAAAAAATGATGCAAGGATTACCATATGATCCAAGTGATGAAGAGTTAACAAATGGAAGATTAAAGGCAAGGAAATTAACTAGATTATTTAATAATACTATAGAAACAGAACTGGATGAACGTAAAAAGATTTTAAAAGAACTTTTAGGATCAACAGGTGAAAATTTATATGTAGAGCCTAATTTTAGATGTGATTATGGGTACAATATACATGTTGGTGAAGGTTTTTATGCTAATTTTGATTGCGTAATGCTTGATGTGTGTGAAATAAGAATAGGAAAGAATTGTTTTATTGCACCAGGAGTACATATTTATACAGCAACACACCCAATAAATCCTAATGAAAGGCTTAAATATGAATTTGGAAAAAGCGTTAGTATAGGAGATAATGTTTGGATTGGTGGACATTCAACAATAAATCCAGGAGTAACTATAGGAAATAATGTAGTTATAGCATCAGGTTCAGTAGTTACAAAAGATATTCCAGATAATGTAGTAGTTGGAGGAAATCCAGCTAGAATAATTAAAAATGTAGAGTAATTAAAAATTAAGATAACTTAGAATTAAATTTGTTTTAATTAATATTTTTTAGTTTTGATTTTTAATTTTAAAAGCTAGATTGATACATGTAAGTATTAGTCTAGTTTTTTTTGTAAAAAAATTTAAAAAAATAATATTGACTACTTAGTACAAAAGTAGTATAAATATATCATACTGATTGACTGACTATTCAGTACAAAAAATTAAACAGAAGGTGATTGTATGAATTTCCTAAAGATTGCAAGGGAAGACATCAAGAGCATATTTAAAAACAGATTCATACGAGTATCGATAATTGCAATTATAATTGTACCGCTATTATACTCATTATTATACTTATATGCATTCTGGGACCCATATGCAAAACTTGAAGATGTCCACATTGCAGTGGTAAATAAAGACGAAGGAGCTACTTTAGATGGCTCAAAGGTAAACTATGGTAAAGATATTGAGGAAGAACTCAAAGGGAACCATGAAATTGGATGGGAAATAACCTCGGAAGTAAATGCTAATGATGGTTTAGAGGGAAAAGGATACTATGCAAAAGTAGTTATTCCAGAAGATTTTTCATCTAAGATTATAGCAGCAAAAGAAGGGGCTCCCAAAGTTGCAAAAATTGATTTTATATCAAATGATAAGAAAAACTTCTTAGCATCACAAATAAACTCAAAGGTAGAGCAAGAACTTAATGCCAAAATAACAAAAACAATATCACAAAATTATGTTGAAGTAGCTTTTGATAGTTTATATGAAGCTAAAGATGGATTAACACAAGCAGCTGATGGAAGCAAACAAATTTATGATGGCATGAATACTTTAAATGAAAAAGTCCCAACCTTAGCAGAAGGTGCAACTAAGTTAAGTGATGGATCATCTCAATTGTTAGATGGGCAAGCAACTTTAAACAATGGTATAGGCTCAATAATCAATGGAGCAAATGCACTAAATTCAGGACTTGGACAAGTATATGAAAAAGTTCCAACATTAAGTAGTGGAGTTAGCGCTTTAGCAAATGGAACTAATGAATTAAAATCAGGAACATCTGAAGCTTTAGCAGGTTCAAAGCAACTAGCTGATGGAAATAAAAATTTATATAATGCTTATATAGAGAAAATATATCCATCTATTGGTCAACTAAAAGCAGGAGCTAATAAAATGAGTTCAGAATTAGAAGCTGGGCAAGGAGATATAGTTAAGCTAAATAATGGAGCAAAATTAATAACTGATAGCTCAGATTCAATAGTTACAGGATATGATGAAATACAAGATGGAGTAAATAAGTTAATTAAAGGCGTATCAGATTCAACAAAGGCAAATGCTACGATACAAGATATTTTGACAAAAGCATCTGATAGTTCTATCACTGTTGAAGAAAAAAATTCATTAATACAACAAGCATTACAAATAACTCAAAAAGTTCAATCTGATGCTTCAGAAAATGCAACAAAAGTTAAATTGTTATCAGAAGGAACAAATTTATTTAAATCTTCATTAGTTGAATATACCACTGGATCAAAAGATTTATCTAAAGGTACAGTTAGCTTAATATCAAAGATTGGAGAAGTTAAAACCGGAGTTTCAAAATTAGATGTAGGATTAAATGGCTTATATACTAATTTAGATCCTCAAACTAGTGAGTTTGGAGTAGGATTAAAATCAGTATCAGATGGAGCAAGCAATTTAAATACTGGATTAACTAAATTAAATGCAGGAGCTAATGCATTAAATGATGGAACTAGTGCTTTAAAATCTAATATTCCAACATTAACTTCAGGAATATCAGCACTTTATAATGGTTCAAATGAATTAGCAAATGGATCAGTTAAACTTCAAGATGGTTCAAGCAAATTATTAGATGGACAAAAATCATTAAATTCTGGTATTTCAGAATTAGCATCAAAGGTTCCAGAATTAACTGATGGAGTTAAAAAACTTTATGATGGAAGTAATGAATTAAGCACAAAGCTTAATGAAGGTGCAGATAAAATGAAAGATGGATTAAAAAATTCATCAGAAACAATGGGAGAATTTGTTTCGGAACCAATAAATATGAATTTCGATTCAATAAATAAGATTCCGAACTATGGAACAGGATTTGCACCATACTTTATTCCACTTTCATTGTGGATAGGTGCTATAATGATGTTCTTTGTAATTCCTTCAAAATTGAAAGAAGAAGAAAATTTATCTAAATTCGATAGAGTTATGGCTAAATATTTATCTTATGCATTTGTAGGAATTTTACAAGCAATTTTAGTAAGTATAGTAGTGCTAATTCTTGGATTAGAAACAAGTAATCCAGCAGCATATATAGGAACAAATATATTCCTATCATTAGTTTTTGTTTCAATTATTCAATGTTTAATTTCATTACTAGGGGATGCTGGAAGACTATTAGGTATAGTTTTATTAATACTTCAACTTACTGCATGTGCAGGTACATTCCCATTAGAAGTAGTACCTAAATTCTTTAGAGTATTAAATCCATACATGCCATTTACTTATGCAGTTGAAGCTTTAAGAGAAGTAATATCAGCTGAGGTAATAAATAGCAGTGTAGTAGGAAAAGATTTCTTAATTCTAGGAGTAATACTAGTAGTATTTTTAGCTATTTCAGTTTCACTAAAAAATGTTGGAGAAAAAATAGCAGAAAAAATAGAAGGAAGAAAATCAGATATAGTAGCTTAATACTAATGTGATGGAAATATAAATAAAAAGATACTAATAAAGCATAATGATGTTTTATTAGTATCTTTTTTAATATTTAGAAATTATAAAAAGTTTATCACGTGGATAATTATTTGTAATTTTATTCTTTTAAAAAATATTTTAGTATTAACTTTCGTAACTTGATAAATGTATTTAGCTGCTATATTATTTATAAATAAGTATTGAATAATATTAATATAAGATATATAAATTAATATAAGCACAAGTGTAAATTATTAGCATTAAATAACTAGATTATTATTTTATTAGAAAGTATTAGATAATTTATATTTTATCTTATAATTGGAGGGTATATGAAAAAAATTCTAATAGCAGAGGATGAAAAGCAAATAGGAAAAGTTATGAAGTTATATCTTGAAAAAGAGGGTTATAATGTTACTTTAGCTAATGATGGAAAAGTAGCAGAGAACTTAATTGAAGAAAATATATATGACTTGGCCGTATTAGATGTAATGATGCCATATAAAGATGGATGGTACCTTTTAAAGAAAATAAAATCTTTAAATAAATATACACAAGTTATTATAACTAGTGCTAGAGGAGAAGAGGAAGATAGAATTTTTGGCTTTGAGCTTGGAGCAGATGATTATATGGTAAAGCCTATTAGTATGAGGGAATTAGTTTTAAGAGTTAAACTAAGAATTAATAGTTTCAAAAATGAAGATATTAATGAGATTAAACTGTGTGACTTAAGAATAGATGATAATAATAGAAGGGTTTTTGAGAAGGAGAAGGAAATTATTTTAACACCTAAGGAATATGACTTATTAATGTTTTTAATAAAAAATAAAAACAAGGTTTTTACAAGAGAAGATTTAATAACTAGTGTTTGGGGATATGATTTTTATGGAGATACTAGAACTATAGATACTCATGTAAAAAAACTTAGAGAAAAAGTAGAATTTTTTAGATGTAATTTAAAAACTGTATGGGGGGTAGGCTATAGCCTAACTATAGAATAATGAACAAGATAAGTAAAAGAATAATAAAGTATATGATATTAATGAATGTAATAGTAGCAATTGTTAGCTTGATTTTAACATCATTTATATTACCAAAGATATATATAAATAATGAGTATATTGATTTAGAAGAGGCCAGCGAATATGTTTTAGAAGCGGCAAAAAACAATACGGTTACAGAATTTACCAATATATATGCAGTATTAATTAATGATGGAAAAATTATTAATATGTGCAAATCAAGTAATGGTAATGGACATATGAATCAAATGGGAATGATGGGTCAAGGTAAATCTATAAACTTTGAAAAAATAGAAGGAAAACAAATTTTTAAGTCAAATAATGGCGATACATATATAGGTATAAAAAAGAATTCTAGTTATGGAGATATAGTTGTTTATAAAAGTTATGAAGGAACAAAGTCATTAATAAAAAGCGTTAATTTGATAATGGTAGCAATATTTTTATTTTCAGCAATAATATCAACATTTATTGCTATTTATCTTGGCGAAAAGTTTACAAAACCAATAGTATTTTTACAAAAGAGAGCTAATGATATTTCAAAGGGTATATATGAAAGTAGGTTTCAAATTAAAACAAAAGATGAAATTCAAGAACTAAATGATAGTATAGATAGCATGGCAAGAGAACTTGAAGTAAAGGATAATATGCAAAAAGAATTTATTGCAAATGTAAGCCATGATTTAAAAACTCCATTAAGTGTTATAAGAGCAAATAGTGAAGTTATAAGAGATAAATTAGTTTCTGGCAACGAAACTGTTGAATATGCATCTAGTATTATTGAAGAAGTTGATATATTAACAGAACTTGTAGGAGAAATATTAGTTTTAAGCAAACTAAGAGATAATAAAAAAATAATTAAATTATCAGAGTATGAGCTAGATAACTTCATAAAAGAAACTTATAGTAAGTTAAATAATTATTTAAATAAAAATAGTTATAGTAATTTTAGTTTAAAGCTTAAAATACAAGAAAGTCTAAAAAATAGGGGGATAGTTGTTTATATAGATAATAATTATTTATTTAGGGTATTATCAAACTTCTTTATAAATGCAATAAAACATTCTAAAAGTGATAATAAGAATATAGTATTTGGAGTAATAGAAAATGAAGAAAATATAGAAATATATATAAAGGATTATGGAAAAGGAATAGAAAAAGAATGTATAAAATATATTTGGGATAGATACTATAAGGAAGATAAAAGTGGAGGAATGGGTTTAGGTTTAGCTATTTCTAAGGAAATAATATTAGCACATGGATTTAATTATGGAGTAGAAAGTAAAATAGGGGAGGGAAGTAAATTTTATTTTATTATCCCTAATAACCTAATAAAACAAAAATAAATTTCACAAATTAATCACAAATTAATCATTAACTTATAAAAAATAAAAGTTATTATATTATTAAAGAACTTAAAGTAAGAATAATTAATAAAAATTCTTGCTTATAAAGTAATATTTAATGGAGGTATAATAACTATGAAAAAATTAATTTTATCATTATCAATAATAGGGGCTATTACAATAGGTACAGGAGCCATAGCCTTTGCAGCAGAGGAAGAAAGTCCAGTAATAAATTCAGGTGAAGCAGTAGTGAGTGATACAGAAAATTACAATATATCTGAGGATAATAATTCCGGCTTAGGAAATCCAAACTGTCCTTATTATGGGGAAGAAAACAGGGGTCAAGGGCAAGGAAATGGAGAAGGAAATAGATATGGATTAAATTCAGAAAATAGAGGAAGAGGAAACTGTGGAAGATCTGGCTCTATGATGGGATTTAGATACGGAGTAGAAAAATAATAGTAGGTAGATTCTAATGAATCTACCTACTTGATTTAAAATTTAAATTGAGATAATAAACTTCTAAGTTTTATAGCCAATTCAGCTTGATTTATAGCTGTTTCGGACATTTTTTCTATAGCACTAGTAGTATCATTTATACTATTCTTTACTGAATTTACATTTGCTGATGAATTTTGAGTCATAGATGCAACTGATTGAACAGCATTACTTAGCTCATTCATCGTAGCAGATACTTCTTCAGACATAGCAGCAATGTCCTCACTCATCTTTCTAATAAATACTCCATCTTTTTCATATTTATCACCTATTTTTATGAACTGTTTAAATTCTTTCATTATTTCACTATCCATAAATTCAAGTAATTTATTACTACTATCAGTGATATTATTAAAGGCAAGTCTGACTTGATTTATTGTCTCTTTTACGCTTTGAACTGAACTCCTGGATTGTTCTGCAAGTAGTCTTACTTCCTCAGCAACAACAGCAAATCCTCTACCTTGTTCTCCAGCTCTAGCAGCTTCAATTGATGCATTTAAAGCAAGAAGATTAGTTTGTTCAGCAATTTCCTCAATAGAATTAGTCATATTAACTATTTCATTAACTATTTTTGCTTTTTCAATAGATAGTTTTATATCATTTTCTACACTTTCATATAAAGTTGACGTATTATCGATTACGAATTCAGTATCTTTCTTTATAGTGGTTGCTCTTTTTTGAATTTTTTCTGAATTAATATTACCATCAGTAGCTTTTTCAGAAAGAGTATCTATGCTTGCATTTACTTCTAAAATAGATGCAGATAATTCTTCTGTTATAGCGCTAGTTTCCTGAATTGTAGAGTTAATTTCACTTGATGAATCATTTATTAAATCAAATTGACAAGTTACTTCTTCAATAGATGAAGCTAAATCTTCACTTGATAAATTAACTTCATCGGCGCTAGAGATAACTGAATGTACTATTTCTTTTAAGTTATCTTGTGCTATATTAAGAGCCGTAGCTATTTGTCCAAATTCATCATTATGCTTTATTTCAATCTTTTCAGACAAGTCATATTTAGCTATTCTATTAGATAAAGACATTATTTTAGATAAAGACTTAGTTATTCTTAAAGTTATACTAGCAGCAGACAGTATAGAAATAAATATTGAAAGCCCTAAAATAATAGACGTAAGTATTAATGAATCATTATATGTATCTTTATTCATTTGTAAAGTTTCTTCAGCCCATTTGCTGTTTAATTCTACAAGTCTATCTAATTTAATTATAAAGTCTCCACGAATTTTATCTAAATCATAAGAAGATAGAGTAGCATCATTTAATCTATTTTCATTTACAGCTTTAATTATATTATCAGATTGCTCTTCTAATTTAGCTAAAGAAGATATTATTTCATCAAAACGTTGTTTATCTTCATCTTTAGTAATTAAGTCTTTATAAAGCTGAACAAGTTGGGAATTTCTTTTGTTATTATAATAAATGTTTTGAGTTAAAATCTTCTTTTCAGCCTCATCCTTGCTTGTTATTAAAAGTTTGCTGCTAAGATAATTATATGTAGAATTTTCGCTTAATTCATTTATATATATAATTCCTAAAGTGTTATTTGAGTAAAGCTTTTCAGAAGAACTATTAATTTTATTCATATTATATAGTCCAAGTCCCCAGATAAATAATAATAAAGCTATAATTAATGCAAAGCAACTTCTAAGTTTATTAGATATTTTAATTAGCTTTTTATTGTGACTTTTTTTAGTTTTATTAATATTTTTAGTTTTTTCTTTTTTAGTATTTTTGTCTTTTAGTATTTTTCTCATATGCCCTCCCCCTAAATTGCGATAAATTTAAAATAAAAATGAACAACTACTTAAATTATCGATACATAGATAGAAAAATTTAGTAGTTGTTCATTAAAAGATTTCCTTTATTTATTTTTATTAACGTTTTTGATTAGATTTAGAAACTCTATCTATATTTTCTAAATCTGTATATTCATAAGCAGAACTAGATGTATTATTTGAATTAACAGGAGTAGCAACATCTTTATTTTTCATAGGAATTGTTCCATCTGTTCTATTTTTCTTATTGTTAGACATATCGAATCTCTCCTTTGTGATATTTATTTCTTACTATTTTTACTTGTTTCAGTTTTAGTATCACTTTCATTGTCTAGTTCAGGTTGTTCTGTATAATCAAATTCCATATAAGCAATATTATTTACTACTATATCATCTTCTACAGTACTAGGTAATGGACTTGGTTCAGAATCAACTTTTCCATGACTAATTAAAGCATGTTTTTCCGGAGCATACCCAGTTCTATCATTAGGTAAATAAATTTTTTTACTGTTAGGTTTTGTTGGCATAATAATCCCTCCTTATGTTTATATTATTTGAGTTATATTTTTTTTAATCCCTAGTATTATCTTCTAAAAATGCATAAAGATTTATTTGAATTTTAGGGTAAAATATAATATCTTTAAAATTTGAAATTTAAATTTGTAGGTAGGAAATTTCCTCTACATAAGGCAATTATATATATTTGAATATGTTTTCATAAAATATATAATTTTAAAAGGTGATGATTTATGATAAATAGTGAAAGACAAAAACAAATAATTGATATATTAATGAATAAAAATAAGATAGTAAAAGGTGAAGATTTATGTACTACAATAGGAGTTTCTTCGAGGACTATAAGAAGTGACATAAAAGAGTTGAATGATACATTAAAAAATCATGGAGCAGTTATATCATCAGAAAAGGGAAAAGGTTACTTTTTAGATATTCAGAAAAATGATATTTTTAAAGAGTTTTTAAATCGGTTAAATGATAATAAAAAAAGTTATTATATTAATCTAAGCACTAAAGAAAGAGCAGAATATATAATAATAAGACTTCTTTTGAATGAGATTATTGGATTTGATGGAATTATTCAAATGGATTTAGCAGATGAACTTTTTATAAGTTTATCTTCATTAAAAAATGATATTAAATTAAGTAAGAATATTTTACATAATATGAAGTTAGATATTGTAAAAAATAGTAATAAAGGCATAGTTATAAGTGGTAAAGAAGATGATATACGAAAATGTATATTAAAATATCTAAAATCTAATAATAAGTTTTTTATTAGTGAATTTAAAATCATCTTTGAAAGGGAATTAGGCAAAGGAGCTTTAAATAATATAGAAAGAATCTTAATAGAAAACCTACAAAAATATAAATTAAGATTAACAGATATAGCCTTTAATAACTTATTAAACTTTACGTACATAATGGTAATAAGAAATATTAAAAATAAAGATGCAAAGTATGATGATAAAGAAATAGCGTTATTACATAAAGAAAACAAGATAGAGATAGCACAAAGTTTGTGTAAAGATTTGGAGAATAGTTTAAATATAAAGCTAGATAAGCAAGGAATTTGCTATATAACAAGGTATATTATTTCAAGTAACTTAATAATAACAGACTCAGAAAAATCGTATTTAGAAACAGAAAAATCTAATTTTAGTTTAATAAATGAAATATCAAAAGAGATTTTAAAAATATATAATATAGATTTAAGTAAGGATGATATACTAATAAACTTTTTAGATAATCATTTAAGAGCTGCAATAAATAGAGCTAAATATGAAATTAAAATTGAAAATAGCATGCTTTCGACAATAAAAAATAATTACCCCTTTGCATTTGAATTAGGTGTTTTAGCAAATAAAACAATTGAAAGAATTGTCGGTATAAGACTAAGCGAAGATGATATTGGATTCTTAACATTACATTTTGCAGCATCCTTAGAGAGAATAAAAGGTAAAAAGGTAAATGTGAAAAAGGGTATATTAGTTTGCACCACAGGAGTTGGAACATCTTTATTACTTAAAGTTAAATTAGAAAGTAAATTTAAAGATAAGTTAGATATAGTTGATACTATTCCTTGGTATGAATTTGATAAAGATATACTTGAAAATATAGATTTAATAATTACAACAATCCCTTTAGACATAGACTCTAAAAAGGTTATATATATTAAAAACTTATTAGATAAGGAAGAAGTTAAATTAATAAAAGATATAATATATGATTCTAATATATATAGTACGAGATTATTAGATATATTTAAAGAAGAGTTATTTATGAAATCAATAGATGGATTGGGTAGATACGATGTTCTTGAAAAAATAACTAATAATTTATTAAAGTTAAATTATATAAATAATATTGTGAAAGAAGAAATATTTAAAAGAGAACAATTATCTAGTACAGAGATTGGAGATTTGGTGGCAATTCCGCATACAATGCATGATGGAATAGAAAAGTCATTTATAGCTGTGGCAATATTAAGAAAAGCAATTACATGGGAAAAGGAAAAAGTGCAAGTAGTATTTTTAGTTGGCATTGCTAAAAAAGATCATCAATTATTAAAGGTAATTTTAGAGCAAGTTTATAAAAAAATTTTAGATATTGACTTAGTATTTGAATTAATAAAGGCCAATAATTTCGATGAGTTTATAAAAATAATTGATTAAAAATTTCCTCTAGTAGGTGAAATTATATAACTGTGAATATGTTTTCATCGGCTATATAATTAAATCATCAAAGGAAGCAAAACGATATAATAAAATTTGTAGGAGGAGATAAATATGAAATTATTAGCAGTTACATCATGTCCTGTAGGAATTGCACATACCTATATAGCAGCAGAAAAGTTAAATAAGATTGCAAAGAAAATGGGAGTAGAAATAAAGGTAGAAACTCAAGGATCAACAGGAGCAGAAAATATTATAACCGATGAAGATTTAAAAGAAGCAGATGGTGTTATAATAGCGGCGGATAAATCAGTAAATTTAGATAGATTTGAAGGAATGGCAATTTACGAGTGCCCTATAGCAAAGGCTATAAAAGAACCAGATGCTATAATTCAACTGTTTTTAGATGGAAAGGTTGAAAAGAAAAAAACAACTAAAATAAAATCAGTTGATGAAGCTAAAAAAGAAATGAAATCAAAACAACCATCATTTTATAAGCATTTAATGGGTGGAGTTTCATACATGATTCCAGTTGTTGTCGTAGCTGGATTACTTATAGCAATAGCACTAGCTTTTGGTGGTGAACCAACACCTAATGGATTAGCAATACCAGAAGATTCATTTTGGAAAACTATTGAGAAGATAGGTGGAGCAGGATTTACATTTATGGTTCCTGTATTATCAGGATTTATAGCATTTTCAATTGCAGATAGACCAGGTTTAGTTCCAGGATTAATAGGTGGGTATATAGCAGCAAACGGATCTTTCTATGGATCAGAGGCAAATGCAGGGTTCTTAGGTGGAATAGTAACAGGATTCTTAGCTGGATATGTTACTAAAGGTTTAAAATCTATAAAAGTTCCAGAAA
This sequence comes from Clostridium sp. C8, assembly GCF_001010885.1. NCBI lineage: Bacteria > Bacillati > Bacillota > Clostridia > Eubacteriales > Clostridiaceae > Clostridium > Clostridium sp. C8. Next base: position 29,029 of record NZ_LBMX01000056.1, read on the forward strand.
TAATAAAACCAATTATGCCAATAATAATAATACCAATAATATCAACATTAACAACAGGCCTAGCGTTTATACTAGTTTTAGGTGGACCTATAACATCAATATTTGAAGGATTAACTAACTTCTTATCAGGATTATCAGGAGCAAGTTCAGTAGCTTTAGCCACAATACTAGGTGCGATGATTGCATTTGATATGGGTGGTCCAGTAAATAAAGTTGCATTCTTGTTTGGAGTAGCAATGATTACAGAAGGAAGACCGGAGATAATGGGACCAATAGCTGCTGCTATAGCTGTACCTCCAATTGGAATGGGGATAGCAACATTCATAGGAAAGAAACATTATAGTAAAGATGAAGTAGATGCAGGTAAGGCTTCATTTGCAATGGGACTTTGTGGAATTACAGAAGGAGCAATACCTTTTGCATCAGTTGATCCATTAAGAGTTATTCCATCATTAATTGTTGGATCTATAGTTGCAGCAAATATAGCGATGTTTGCAAAAGTAGCAGATAGAGTTCCTCATGGTGGACCTATAGTAGCACTAATGGGTGGAGTAGATGGAGTAGTAATGTTCTTAGTTGCAATAGTAGTAGGTTCAGGAGTAACAGCTATTATGGTAAACTATTTAAAATCTATAAGAGATAGAAAAGCAGAAAAATAAAGTAAGATAATTTAAGAAGAGGCTAAAGAGAGGTAAGCAAAATGAGCAATAAATTATTCGATATAAAATACATGGATTTAGATTTAGAAACAAATGAAAAAATAGAAACAATAGGCTACCTAGCACAATTAGCTAAGGATAGGTTAATAGATGTAAATAAGTATATAGAAGACGTGAAAAAGAGAGAAGCTATTTCAACAACAGGAATAGGTGATGGAGTAGCAATCCCTCATGCTAAATCTAAGTGGGTAAAGGTCCCTACAGTTATTGTAGGTAAAAGTAAAAGAGGAATAGAGTGGGAAAGTTTAGATGATGAAAAAGTAAAGATGGTATTTTTAATAGCAGTTCCAGATGGAGAAGGAAATGAACATTTAAAGATTCTTCAAATTTTAGCAGTAAGCTTAATGGATGATGAATTTAGGGAAGAAATTGAAAATGCCACAGATAAATCAGTAATAGAAAAACTATTACTTGAAAGAACAATTATATAAATTAGTTGTAATAATAGACTTAAAAGTTAATCTTTTAAGTCTATAACTTTATTCCTTATAAAAATATACAAAAGTTATATTAGTTAATAATTTTTATAATCCTTTGTTAGTTTTAAAGTTGATATATTCAATTATTTATTAACTTCAAATAGAGTAATTAAATAAGTAAAGTTACATATTTTACTTTTATATTTATGAAGAAAAGAATTATTGTGGTAAAATTATATTATAAAAATATATACTTACAAACAAGTAAATTTGGAGGTAGAAATGAATAAACTATTTGCTACAGACTTGGATGGAACATTAATAAATAATAATAAAATTAAATCAGATGATAGACAAGCATTACTTAATCTTCAAAATAAGGGGAATTTAGTAGTTGTTTCAACAGGAAGACCTTATAATGCAATTCAAATGTTAAAAGAGCAATACAAAATACATGCGAATTATTTCGTTTTATTAAATGGTGCACTTATAATGGATTCAACAGGAAGTAAAATAAAGCAAGAATTAATAGAAAAAGAATTAATAGAAAAAATATTATATGAAATAAATGAGGATAATGTTGATATATCTGTTGAATCAGGTTTTAAGACATATATATTAACAGAGTGTAATAACTTGCCTTATCCTAATAAAATAAAGGTTAATTCAATACAAGAAATAGATGATGATTTAAGCTTAATTTCTCTGCATATGCCAAATAAAGAAAAAGCTGAAATAGAAGAATTAAAAAATGAAATAAATAACAAATATGGAGACAAAATAATTGCATATAGAAATGATATTTATATAGATATTGTTCCAATAGGATGTTCTAAAGGAAATGGAGTAGAATATCTAGCAAATCAAGAATTAATAAAATCAGAGAATTTATATACTATAGGGGATTCATGGAATGATATTAGTATGTTTAATATAACACCAAATTCATTTACTTTTAATCATGTAGAAGAAGAATTAAAAAAACATACAAGATATATTGTAAATTCAGTTTCTCATTGTATAGAAGATTATATATTATAACTATAAATTTTTATGAAAATCTATAATTATGATACTTAAAAAATGTGGCAATATGGTTTAATATAAAATTACATGAAACTTAAGTAATAATTAACTTAGTAAGTTTCACTAAAATGCTACAAGACATATAATAACAAAACGTTTTAAATTCAATAAATTTTGAATGGTATAGATAATAAAGAATATTTAAAGTAAGGTGGTAATTTAATGTATCCAATTAGATTTGAAAATTTATATTATGAAAAAATATGGGGTGGAAGAGATTTTGAAACTTTTAGAAACAATATGCCAGAGGGTGAAATAGGGGAGAGCTGGGATATAGCATGTCATCCTAATGGAACAGGAATAGTTGAAAATGGTTCATTAAAAGGAACTAAGTTTGATGATTTGATTAAAGAATATGGAGATAAACTTGTTGGAGAAAAGATAACTCTTGAAAAGTTTCCATTACTTATAAAGCTTATAAATTCAAAGGAAAAGCTTTCAGTTCAAGTTCACCCAGGAGATGAATATGCAGCAAAGTATGAAAATGATTATGGTAAGACAGAGGCTTGGTATGTTATTGATGCCAAACCAGGTGCTTCATTAATAGTTGGCACAAAGGATTGTACAAAAGAACAGTTTGAAGAATCTATAAAAAATAATAATGTAGAAAGTTATTTAAATAAAATTGAAGTTAAAAAAGGAGATTGCTTCTTAATAAATAGCGGATTGGTTCATGCTATATGTGAAGGAGTTATAATTGCAGAAATTCAACAAAATAGTGATGTAACATATAGAGTTTATGATTATGGAAGACCAAGGGAAATACATGTTGAAAAGGCTTTAGATGTTATAAACTTTGATCTGCAATGCGAAAATTTAAGTGAAAAGAAAGAAGTTAGCCATGAAGGATATAAGCATAGTTTATTATGCAAAAATGAATATTTTGGAATAGAGAAAATATCAATAACTTCAGAGTATAAAGATGTAAGTGATATAGAAAAGTTTGATATGTACACTTGTGTTGATGGTGAAGGAGTAATAGTAGGAAAAGATTTTGAAGAAGTAATAAAAACAGGAGATAGCTATTTAATTCCTGCTACTTTAGGAGAATATAAAATAAAAGGAAATGCTACAGTATTAAAAAGTTATCCAGTAATAGCTTAAAATTGCAAAGAAATTTTATTCAGTTCACAGTGTACAATTCATAGTTCACAGTTTCTTGGATAAAGTAACAGGTAACAGTGTTAGCTCTTTTTTAGAAAAATAATGACTAAATATATAAGGGAAAGCTTAATTTAGTTTTAAATAAGACCTACCTTATATCAATTAAATTCTAAATTTTAAACAGCAGGCATTGAATACTTAGTGAAGTTGAGTGTAAGGATAACTAAACTTAGTATGAAAGCCCATCTACTGAAGCTTATCTGAAGTAGATGTTCATTTGACGAATACTTAGTGAAGTTGAGTGTAAGGATAACTAAACTTAGTACTTGTTACCTGATACCTATTCCCTGTTACCTAAAAAATGAAAACAACTGTGAACTGTGCCTTGTGAACTGTGCACTAGAAAATTGCTTCGCAATTTACATTCTTACAGAAAAAGATGTAAATTGAAATTTATCATATCTATGTCTAGAAATAGAATATTCAAAGGCTCTTCCATTATTTAAATAAGCTATTTGTTCAACTTCTAAAATTGGATCATTGTCGTATAGATTTAAGTATCTTTTATCTATATCAGTACTTTTATCAGCACGAATAACTTTATTTGCGCTACTTATTTTTAAGTCCAAATCATTTTCTATAAAATCATAAATAGATTTTTTTAATATATCCTTATTAAGACCAGTTATTAGTGTTGCATCTAAGTAAGTATTTTCTATAACAACAGGTTCATTATTTATTAATCTAAGACGTATTATTTCATAAATTGGAGAATTTTCATTAATATTTAACTTAGTTGATATATTATAATCAGCAAAGATTAATTTAAATTCTATAATTTCAGTTTTAACATTATTATTAACTAATCTAGTTAATCCCTTCAAATCTCTATCAGAAATATTTATTCTTGAATCCACAGGAAGAACATCCATAATAAAGCTTCCATGACCTCTTTTTCTATAAATTATTCCATCAAAAACTAGTAAGTCAAGAGCTTTTTTCATAGTCATTCTGCTACAATGAAATTCCTTACATAGTGTTATCTCATCAGGAATTTGATTAGTCGGAGAATTATATATTCCATTTCTTATACGTAATCTAATTTCATCACTTATATCTTTGTATTTGGGCATAGTAAATATCCTTTCGTCCTTTACTTTAAGATTGTTAAATAAGTTAGTAATTTTTCAAATTTCACACTTTTACTATCTATATATTATTTTTAATAAAATATAAATACAGTATATAAATATATTACTATAAAAAATAAGTTTTACAATAACATAAGTATATATAGTTATATTAAATGTCTAGACAAATAAAAAATATGGCTATATAATTTTCTTGTAATGTTTAAAGAATATATAAATTTATTTTATATAAAGTTTTAATTTTACAACAAAAGGAGGAATTAGTATGAACAAGAATTTTATATTTCCTAAGAACTTTTGGTGGGGATCGGCTACATCAGGACCTCAAAGTGAAGGATCATTTAATAAAAAACATAAAAGTGTATTTGACTATTGGTATGAAATAGAACCAGAAGTATTTTTTAATAAAGTGGGACCAGAAGTTACATCTAATTTTTATAATAGCTATAAAGAAGATTTAGCAATGCTTAAAGAAATAGGATTAAATAGTTTTAGAACATCAATTCAATGGACAAGACTTATAAAGAATTTAGAAACTGGTGAAGCAGATGAAGATGCAATTGAATTTTATAATAATGTCATAGATGAAACTATAAAAAATGGAATTATTCCAGTAATAAATTTACATCATTTCGATTTACCAGTTGAATTATATGATAAGTATGGTGGATGGGAATCAAAGCATGTAGTAGATTTATTTGTAAAGTTCGCAGAAACGGCATTTAAATTATTTGCAGATAGGGTTAAATATTGGACTACTTTTAATGAACCTATAGTAATTGTAGAAGGACAATATTTATATCAATTCCATTATCCAAAAGTAGTTAATGGTAAGAAGGCGATGCAGGTATTATATAATATAAACTTAGCATCTTCGAAGGTAGTAAAGGTGTTTAAAAGTAGGGGGTATAATAAAGATGGAGGGCAAATAGGTACAATACTTAATTTAACGCCATCATATCCAAGAGATATAAATAATAGTGAAGATGTAGAAGCAGCTAGAATTGCTGATACATTCTTTAATGAATCATTCCTTTCTCCTGCAGTAAAAGGGGAATTTCCAAAATTATTAATAGAGATTTTAGAAAAAGAAGGAGTAATTTGGCAATCAACAGAAGAAGAACTTAATATAATAAAGGAAAATACCATAGACTTCCTAGGAGTAAATTATTATTTTCCTAGAAGAGTAAAGGCAAAGGAAACAACATGTAACAGTAAGGAATGGATGCCAGATAAGTACTTTGATAATTATGAAATGCCAGGAAGAAGAATGAATCCATATAGGGGATGGGAAATATATCCTAAAGCAATTTATGATATAGCTATAAATATAAGAGATAACTATAACAATATACCATGGTTCATTTCAGAAAATGGAATGGGAGTAGAAGGTGAAGAAAGATATATAAATACAGAAGGTATTGTAGAAGATAATTATAGAATAGACTTTTTTAAGGAGCATTTAGAAAATCTTCACAAAGGAATAGAAGAAGGAGCAAATTGTTTTGGATATCATACTTGGACTCCTATAGATTGTTGGTCTTGGTGTAACGCATATAAGAATAGATATGGATTTATTGCACTAGATTTAGAAACACAAAAGAAAACAATAAAGAAATCAGGAAGATGGATAAAAGAAGTTACAGAGAACAATGGATTTTAATGGACCTTTATGGTCCATTAAATTGGAAATTTACAAGAAAACGTTTTATAATTTATATATAATATATTAAAGAATGAGAGGGAAATATATGAGTAATTATATAGTATTTGATATAGGTGGTAGTAGTGTGAAGTATGCCATAATGTCAGAAGAGGGAGACTTTATTACTAAGGGAAGTTATAAATCAGAAAGAAATAATTTTGAACTTTTTAAAACTGATATGGAAAATGCAATTAATAAGGCTAAGGAAGAATACTCAATTTCAGGGGTAGCTGTTAGTGCGCCAGGTGGAGTAGATAGCGATACTGGAATAATAGGAGGCGCTAGTGCACTACCTTGTATTCATGGACCTAATTTCAAAAAAATCTTTGGTGAGGATTTAGGGGTTAATTTAGAAATAGAAAATGATGCAAATTGTGCAGCTTTAGGGGAAGTTTGGAAGGGGGCAGCTAAGGATAATAAAGATGTACTATTTGTAGTATGTGGAACAGGTATTGGAGGGGCAGTTATAAAGGATAAAAAGATTCATAAGGGAAATAATCTTCATGGCGGAGAATTTGGATATTGTATTTTAAATACTAAGAAAGAAGGAGAAAATATAATATTTGAAACTTGGAGTACCATTGCTGCAACAGGAGGATTATTAAATACCGTAGCAAAATTAAAAAATATAGATGTAGAAGAATTAGATGGGAGAAAGATATTTGATTTAGCCGAAAAGGGTGATTCTGACTGTATTAATGCTATAGATGAATTTTATTTAAATAACGCTAAAGGAATATTTAATATTCAATATATGTATGATCCTGAAAAAATTGTTATTGGTGGAGCTATAAGCAGCAGAGAAGATTTTATAGATAAAATAAATGAAAAATTAGATTTAATAATGAAAAATATCCCTGTTGCAAAAGTAAGACCTATAATTGAAAAATGTAAATTTGAAAATGATGCAAATCTTTTAGGAGCATTATTTAATTATTTACAAAGAAATGGTGAATGTTAAAAAATAAACACAAGCCTTTAAGTAAGTATTCTTTATAAAAGATATTTACTTAAGGCTTTTTTATTTTAATTGAAATAAAAATCTACATATTAGTATAATGTATCTAGATTTAGTTAATTAAATATAAAATAAGTACACTATAAAATAATATACTAAAATATTATAATCATCTTGTAAACGTTATTAAATTAAGGGGGAAGAAAAAATCATGAGAAAAATAAAAAAGATGATTGCATTAGCAGCTTGTGCTATAATGGCAACTTCAGCTATTTTTACAGGATGCGGTAAGGCAACAAATGATTCTAACTCAAAAGGTAACACACCAACTAAACTAACTTGGTATGCAATCGGTGAAGAACCAAAAGATTTAGACAAGGTTTTAGCTGAAGCAAATAAATACTTAGGAGATAAAATAAATGTCAACCTAGACATGAAATTTATAGGCTTTGGAGATTATAATCAAAAAATGTCAGTAGTAATAAATTCTGGCGAAGATTATGATTTAGCATTTACATGTTCATGGGCTGGTGACTATTTAGGAAATTCAAGAAAGGGTGCTTTTTTAGCATTAGATGATTATCTAAATTCAGAAGCAGGAAAAAATTTAAAAGAAACTGTTGATTCAAGATTCTGGGAAGGTGCAACTATAGATGGAAAAATTTATGGAGTACCAAATCAAAAGGAGCTTGGAGTAGCACCAATGTGGGTATTTACTAAAGAATATGTTGATAAATACAATATACCATATCAAGACCTTCATAGCTTAAAAGATTTAGAACCATGGTTAAAGGTAATAAAGGAAAATGAACCAGATGTAACTCCTTTATATATAACTAAGGGATTCTCATATACAGTATTCTTTGATCAATTAGTTGATCCAGTTGGAGTAGAAGTAAATGATAATTCACTAACTATAAAGAATATGTTTGAAACACAACAAATGAAAGAAGACTTAGAAACTTTAAGAAAGTATTATAAAGCAGGATATATAAATGCAGATGCAGCAACAGCACAAGATGATAAATCAGTTAAACGTCTTGTAACAAAAGGTGACGGACAGCCATATGCAGATGTACTTTGGTCAAAAGCATTAAATTATCCAGTAGTATCATCTCCTATCGGTGATACATTAATTACTAATGGATCAACTACAGGATCATTAATTGCTATATCTAGTAATTCAAAAAACAAGGATAAAGCTTTTGAAGTATTATCTTTATTAAGTACAGATGAATATTTTAGAAATTTAATCAACTATGGTATTGAAGGAGTTCACTATAATAAAGTTGGAGATCAACATATAAAGTTAATCAATCCAGATCAAAAGAATTATGATGTACCATACTTCTCAGTAGGAAACTTATTCTTAACTTATAAATTAGAAGGTGAGCCAGAAACTAAATGGGAAGAATTTAAGGATTTCAACGATAAATCAAAAGTATCACCAGCATTAGGATTTAAATTTGATTCTTCAAGTGTATCTACTGAAATTGCAGCAATAAATAATGTTTTAGAAGAATTTAAAGCAACTATTTATAGTGGTTCTGTAGATGTTGATGAGTATTTAGGAAAGTTAAATTCTAAATTAAAAGAACAAGGAATAGATAAAGTTATTGCAGAAATGCAAAAACAAATAAATGAATGGAAAAAGTAGTAGATAATAATAAGGGGCTGTCGCATAGACAGCTCCTTTATTAATAAACTCTGTCCTTAAGAATTTTTAAATTTTAAGGACAGAGTTTTATTTATTAAACAATTTTTCTAGCTTTATTTGGAGAAATTCCATAGTATTTTTTATAAAGCTTGCTAAAGTAATAGGGATCATTATACCCAACCATCTTAGCTATAGTTTTTATTGAAAGTTTTGAATCCTCTAAAAGATTCTTTGCTTTTATAAGTCGTATTTGTATTAAGTAATTTATTGGAGAATCCCCCATAAGTTCTTTAAAAATTTTAGAAATATATACAGGACTTAAATACATATTTTTTGATAATGTATATAAAGAAATATCTTCTGTATAGTTTTCATTTAAGTATTTAGTTATACTTTCCACCAATACCTTCTTTTCACGAGATTTAAAGGAAAATTCTTGTGAATTTAAATTGGGGATTTCTTCATTTATTTCTCTATGTAAAAGTACAAGTACTTTCATAACAAGAGATTTTAGCATAAAGGGAGAAGTTTGTTTATGATTCTTCTGTTCATCAACTATATCTTGGCATGTTTTCAAAATTTCATCCTTATAAGTATTAAGTGTTAATACATTTTTATCACCTATATCTATAAAATCCTTTTTACAGTTATTAAATATATTAATGTTAGTTAGCCCAAGGTGAAGCTCTCTACAATTTGTATTTGAATTAAATAATTCTTTGTGATAAATTCCAGGATTAGATATTAAAACTTGTCCCTTCTTTAATGTGTACTCTTCACCTTCAATTAAATAATCAACTGAACCAGAAGTTACAAAGGAAAGCTCTATAAAATCTTCGTGACAATGGTAGTTAGTTTCTGGGACAGGTATATCCGGTGAACAATATCCATCTATCACAAAGAGTATTTGAGGATTATAGCTATCTATATTTGTATAGGTATTACTCATTTTAAATCTCCAAAATAATTATTAGTTATTAGTATAATAATATACATTTAAAGTTTAATATAATACATTTTTATTTTCAATAACTTCTATATAATCATACTTAGAAAGAAATAAAGGAGAATATAAGGAGAGACTTAATTATGGACAATTTAAGATGGATATTTGGTTATTTAAAGAATTACAAATACAAATATATTTTTGCATTATTGTTAGTATTATTTACATGTGCAATTAATATGGTTAATCCATTTATATCAGGAAAGATAGTAGATAAAGTTTTAGGAGAAAATGAAACTAATTTATTGCTTCCTCTTATAACAGTTATGATTTCTATTGTTGTATTTAAGGGAATTATAGCTTATATATATCAAATGATATTGGAAAAAATATCTCAAGATATATTATTTAAAATAAGAAAAGATTTATATGACAAATTAATGGAGTTAGATATTAATTTTTATAGTAAGGTTAAAACAGGAGATCTTATGGCAAGGATGACAGGAGATACAGATGCAATAAGACATTTTGTTGCTTGGGTAGTCTATAACATTATATCTTCTATAACTACATTTTGTTTTGCAATAATTTCTATGATGTATGTTAATGCAACTTTGACAATTTTTATGCTTTTAATATCTCCACTAATAGGTTTATTAACTTACAAAATGAGTAAAGAAATTTCACCAACTTTTCATAATATAAGAGAAGCTTATTCAAAATTAAATTCAATTGTTCAAGAAAATATAAGTGGAAATAGAGTAGTAAGAGCATTTGGAAGAGAAAAGTTTGAAATAGATAAGTTTAATGTAGAAAACAAAAATTATAAGGAAAGAAATTTGGATACAATTAAAGTTACTAGAAAATATATTCCAAAACTAGAGTTTTTATCAAACAGCTTATCTGTTGTTATGATATTAGTTGGGGGAATATTAGTAGCTACAAATAAAATAACCTTTGGAGAATTAATAATTTTTAATAGTTTATTATGGGCATTAAATAATCCAATGAGAATGTGTGGATATTTAATAAATGATACCCAAAGATTTATAGCATCATCAGAAAAAATCATAGAGTTATTAAAAACAGAAAGTAGTATAAAAAATAATGAAGAAACAATAAATCTTAGGAAGTTTAAAGGTAATATAAGATTTGAAAATGTAAGCTTAGATATAGATGGAAGAAGAGTTATAAATAATGTTTGCTTTGAAGCTAATGCCGGACAAACAATAGGGTTAGTTGGACATACTGGTTCTGGTAAATCATTAATAATTAATTTATTATCTAGATTTTATGATGCTACTGAAGGTGAAATATATATAGATGGAATAAATATAAAGGATATAGAGTTAGATACATTAAGAGGAAATATAGCAACTGCTATGCAAGATATATTTTTATTTTCAGATACAGTAAAAGATAATATAGCTTTTAGTAATCCGAAAGCAAGTTTTTCAGAAATAAAAAAGATATCTAAAAAGGCACAAGCACATAATTTTATTAAAAATTTAGAAGATGGATATGAAACAATTATAGGGGAAAGAGGAGTAGGTCTTTCAGGAGGACAAAGGCAGAGGGTATCTTTAGCTAGAGCAATGATGAAGGATGCGTCAATATTTGTATTAGATGATGTAACTTCAGCTGTTGATATGGAAACTGAGAAAAAGATACAATATGAGCTTAAAAATATGGAAGAAAAGAAAACAACTTTTATAATAGCCCATAGAATATCATCTTTAAAACAAGCAGATTTAATTCTAGTTTTAGATAATGGAGAAATAGTAGAAAGAGGTACCCATGATGAATTAATAAGAGAGCATGGATATTACTCAAATATATTTTATACTCAATATGGAAATTTGAATTTAAAGGTAGAAGGAGTATAAGGAATGGCAAGAAATAAATATAACGTTGATGAAGAATTAGAAACTGGCTTTAATTTAGGATATTTAAAAAGACTATTAGGATATATGAAGCCATATAAAGTTAAAATTTTTATATCTGTTTTATTAATGTTATTATCAAGTTCAATTTCATTAATTGGACCAGTAATAGCAAAAACAGCATTAGATAACTATATACCAAATAGAAATATTAAGGGATTAATAGTACTTTCTACTTTATATGTATTAATATTTATATCAATAGCTATAATAATGAGGCATAGAATGTTCACAATGGGGGAAGTTGGACAAAGTATATTGGTGGATATGAGGCATGATTTATTTAAGAATCTACAATATGTACCATTTAACTATTATGATTCAAGACCACATGGAAAAATATTAGTAAGAGTGGTTAATTATATAAATTCACTAAGTGATATTTTATCTAATGGATTTGTAAACTTAATTGCAGATATGGTTACACTTATTATGACTATAATATTTATGTCATTTTTAAGCATAAAACTAACATTAGTAACATTAATAGGTATTCCTATACTTCTTGCAGTTATGTTATCTATTAAAAATGCTCAAAGAAGAGCCTATCAAAAATTAAGTTCAAAGCAATCAAATTTAAATGCGTATATACATGAAAGTATAAATGGAATAAGGGTAACACAGTCATTTTCAAGAAAAAAAGAAAATATGAATATATATGAAGAATTATGTACAGATTGTAGTGATTCTTGGATGAAAGCAGTAAGTTTAAATTTTCTTGTATGGCCAAGCATAGAAACTATATCTGTAATTTCAATCTCACTTATTTATATTTTTGGTATATTAGTTTTTAAAGGTGGAATTTCTGTTGGGCTTTTAGTAGCATTTATATCATATGTTTGGATATTTTGGGCTCCAATAACCAATATAGGAAACTTCTATAACACCTTAATAAATGCTATGGCTTACTTAGAGCGTATTTTTGAGGCTATGGATGAAAAGCCAGAATATGATAAAGAGGATGCAAAGACTTTCAAAGATGTTAAAGGTGATGTAACTTTTAAAGATGTTTACTTTGAATATGAAAAAGACATTCCTATTCTAGAAAATATAAATATGAATATAAAATCTGGAGAAAAAGTCGCATTAGTTGGACCAACAGGAGCAGGCAAAACAACTATAGTTAATCTTTTATCTAGATTCTATAGGATAAAGTCTGGAAATATTTTTATTGATGGAACAGATATAAATGATGTTACCTTAAAATCTCTTAGAAAAGAAGTTGGTGTTATGCTACAAGATCCATTTGTCTTTTCAGGAACAATAATGGAAAATATAAGATATGGAAGATTAAGTGCTACTGATGAGGAAGTAATAAATGCAGCTAAAATAGTAAGAGCAGATGATTTTATAAAGGACTTTAATGATGGATACAACACATATTTAAATGAGCAGGGAAGTGGTCTTTCAGTTGGTCAAAAACAACTTATATCCTTTGCCAGAGTTTTATTAGCAGATCCTAGGATATTAATTTTAGATGAAGCTACATCAAGTATAGATACAGAAACAGAAGCATTACTTCAAGAAGGAATAGAAGAACTTTTAAAAGGAAGAACATCTTTTGTTATTGCTCATAGACTATCAACAATAGTAAATTCAGATAAAATAATGTATGTTGGAGATAAGAAAATATTAGAAGAGGGAACACATGAAGATTTACTTAAAGTAAAAGGAATGTATTATAACTTGTATAAATCACAATACATTGAAATTTAAGGAAAAGTTAAACAATCATTTTAAGTTCATAGTGCACAATGAACAATTCACAGTTGGTTTCTTAGTTAAGAATTGAAAGGTGAAAGTGGAGAGTTTAGGAAGTGATTTAGCAGAACTAAATTAAGAATTTGCTTGGAACAATGTGAAATTTATAAGATAAAAATTAAAGGGGCTGTCGCACTAATA
>NZ_LBMX01000057.1:0-11849 GCF_001010885.1 Clostridium sp. C8
GTTTAATTTATTGTATAAATATTTCAAATATAATATAAATTAAATAATAAGTATCCTTTGAATTTTAATATTTAAATAAAAAATATATATAATTTAATAAGCTTTTTATATAATGAAGAAAGGAGATAAGATGAGAAAATTTTTCAAAATTTTAGGAATGATATTAATAGCAATAGTTTTATTAGCAGGCATATTTATATATTCTATAAGAGATAGGATATCTTTATATACTAATATATTAAAAAAATATAGTGAATTTGTTGAGGATGGAGAGAGTTTAACACAAGATACTTCTTTAAAAGCAATAGATTATATAGATTATAATAATGTTGAATATAAAAATACTAATGGAGTTCCTTTAAATTTAGATATATATTCACCAAAGAAAGATGTAAAAGGAGGATCACCTGTAATTCTTTATGTTCATGGAGGAAGCTGGGTTTATGGTGGAAAAGAAATACCACAGGCTATATCTCCATTATTAGATTCCTTTAGAGAAGAAGGGTTTACTATAATAAGCACTAGTTATGAGCTTATGAGGAACGAAGAAAATTTCAGTAAGCAAATAAGTGATGTTAAGGATACGATAAGATGGATTTATAAAAATAAAGATAAGTTCGATTTTAACACAGACAGAATAGGAGTTATAGGAGCTTCTTCAGGAGCACATTTAGCTTTAATGGCAGCATATAGTGATAATAATGAATTTATTGACTCACCAGAATTAAAAGATTATCCCTGTGATATAAAATATATAATAGATTTTTTTGGACCAACAGATTTATCTACTTTAGATATTAACAATGTTCAATGGGATTTAGAGCAGATTATAAATTCTGTGGGAGAAAATAAAGATGAAATATTAAATAAATATAGTCCAATAAATTACGTGGATAAAGAAGAACCAACAACGCTTATAGTTCATAGCAAACAAGATAAAATAGTTCCATACGAAAATGCAGAATTATTATATAATAAATTAAAGTCGAATGGAAATAAGTCAGAGTTGATAACATTAGAAGGAACTAGTCATGATTTCTCTCAAATAGATATAGATGAACTTGTAGGTGTGGGAATTAAAATGTTAGAATTTATAGCTAAGAATATGTAGAAAATTAATAAAAGTATCAAATTTAATTTATACTTTTCTATATAAATGTAAAATTATATTTTCTAGATAAAACAATGCTTATCAATTTGATAAAAAACTATTTAAAGCCTCTAAAAGTCAAGAAAACTATAGAATTAACCAAAGTGATAAAGGGTTATCAAAAAGTGATAAAGGGTTATCAAAATGATAACCCTTTATTTTTTATACAAAAAAATATGAATAAATATGGTGAATAGCGAATAAAATCAAACAAAATCACATATAAAATTTAAAAAACACCGCTAAGATTTGGCATGGATTTTGCTTGATATATAAATGAGATTTAGAATAAAAATATTTAAAATTAAATACATTTGTAAAGATAAGGGGGAAAAGAATATGGATTTTAAAAATATCAAACTACAAGCAGAGGGATATGAAGCTCAAATGACTAAATTCTTAAGAGATTTAGTTGCTATTCCTGGAGAAAGTTGTGAAGAAAAAGGTGTTGTTGAACGTATAGCTGAAGAAATGAGAGCAGTAGGTTTTGACAAAGTGGAAATAGACCCACAAGGTAATGTATTAGGATATATGGGTACAGGGGAAACATTAATAGGTTTTGATGCTCATATTGACACAGTTGGTATAGGAAATAGAACTAATTGGAATTTTGATCCATATGAAGGCTATGAAACAGAAACTGAAATAGGTGGACGTGGTACTTCTGATCAATTAGGTGGAATTGTTTCATCTGTTTATGGTGCAAAAATAATGAAAGATTTAGGACTGTTAAATAAAAAATATACAGCATTAGTTGTTGGATCAGTTCAAGAAGAAGACTGCGATGGACTTTGCTGGGAATATATAATTAAGGAAGATAAAGTTAGACCTGAATTTGTAGTGTCTACAGAGCCAACAGATGGTGGTATATATAGAGGACAAAGAGGACGTATGGAAATACGTGTTGATGTTCAAGGAGTTTCATGTCATGGTTCTGCTCCAGAAAGAGGAGATAACGCAATTTATAAAATGGCTGAAATATTGACTAATGTTCGTGATCTTAACGAAAATGATGCAGCTGATGATAAAGAAATTAAAGGTTTAGTAAAAATGTTAGATGAAAAATATAATCCAGAATATAGAGAAGCTAACTTTTTAGGTAGAGGTACTGTTACAACTTCTGAAATTTTCTTTACTTCACCAAGCCGTTGTGCAGTTGCCGATTCATGTTCAATTTCATTAGATCGTCGTATGACTGCAGGTGAAACTTGGGAGAGCTGCTTAGAAGAAATTCGCGAACTTCCAGCTGTTAAAAAGTATAATGCAACTGTAAGTATGTATAACTATGATAGACCAAGTTATACAGGATTAGTGTATCCAATTGAATGTTATTTCCCAACTTGGGTAATTCCAGAGGATCATGTTGTAACAAAGGCAATGGAAGAAGCATATAAGGGTCTTTATGGAACAACAAGAAGTGGTGATGCTGTAACTAATGAAATGAGAAAAGCACGCCCTCTTACTGATAAATGGACATTCTCAACAAATGGTGTTTCAATAATGGGACGTAATGGAATTCCTGTAATAGGGTTTGGACCTGGTGCAGAAGCACAAGCACATGCTCCAAATGAAAAAACTTGGAAAGAAGATTTAGTAAAATGTGCTGCTGTTTATGCTGCATTACCAACAATTTATTGTGCTAATAAAGATAAATAAAAATATAATATTAAGTTAAATTTAAAAATTAAAATAAAATTAAGATAATGAAGGGTAGGAATATTAAGATGGCTTTAATGGACAAATATATTAATAAACTTAACGAATTAGATTTTTCAAAGATGCATAATGACGATTTTATGTTAACTTGGGAAAAGAGTGATGATGAATTACAAGCTGTATTTACAGTTGCAGAAGCATTAAGAACTTTAAGGGAAAACAATATTTCATCAAAGATATTTGATAGTGGTCTTGGAATATCCTTATTTAGAGATAACTCTACAAGAACAAGATTTAGCTTTGCATCAGCTTGTAACCTTTTAGGATTAGAAGTACAAGATTTAGATGAAGGAAAATCTCAAGTAGCTCATGGAGAAACAGTTAGAGAAACTGCTAACATGGTCTCATTTATGGCAGATGTTATAGGTATTAGAGATGATATGTATATCGGCAAAGGAAATACTTACATGAGAGAAGTATCAAAGGCTGTAAGAGAAGGTCATGAAGAAGGAACATTAGAACAAATTCCTACACTTGTTAATTTACAATGTGATATAGATCACCCAACTCAAGCTATGGCAGATGCTCTTCATTTAATAAACGAATTTGGTGGAGTAGAGAACTTAAAAGGAAAGAAAGTTGCTATGTCTTGGGCATATTCTCCATCATACGGTAAACCATTATCAGTTCCTCAAGGAATAATTGGATTACTAACAAGATTCGGAATGGATGTTGTTTTAGCTCATCCAGAAGGATATGAAGTAATGCCAGAAGTTGAAGAAGTAGCTAAAAAGAATGCTGAACTTTCAGGTGGATCATTTACTAAAACTAATTCAATGGAAGAAGCATTTAAAGATGCTGATATAGTGTATCCAAAGAGCTGGGCTCCATTTGTTGCTATGGAAAAAAGAACAGAATTATACGGTAATGGAGATTTTGATGGAATAAAAGCTTTAGAAAAAGAATTATTAGCACATAATGCTGAACATAAAGATTGGCAATGTACTGAAGAGTTAATGAAGACAACTAAGGATGGAAAAGCTTTATATTTACATTGCTTACCAGCAGATATTACAGGTGTTAGTTGTGAAGTTGGAGAAGTTGATGCTTCAGTGTTTGATAGATACAGAAAGCCACTATATAAAGAAGCTAGCTATAAGCCATATGCTATAGCAGCTATGATATTCTTAAGCAAAGTAAAAAATCCACAAGAAGTTTTAGCTAAGTTAGAAGCTGAAACTAAGGAAAGACAAGTTAAATAGTATAATTTAGATATTATATTTAGCATAAACACACTAATGGGCTTTTATTCAGTTTATTGAATAAGGGCCCATGCAATATAAAAATAAATCCAAATTAATAGGGAGAGAAATTATGAAAAAGAAAATAGTAATAGCATTAGGTGGGAATGCATTAGGAAATAATTTAGAAGAACAAATGGGTGCTGTTAAATCAACAGCAAGAGCTATTGTGGATTTAATTGAAGAAGGACATGATGTAGTAATATCTCATGGAAATGGGCCGCAAGTAGGAATGATAAATCTTGCTATGGATGCATTAACAAAGTCAAATTATAAATACTCATCAATTCCAATGTCTGTATGTGTGGCTATGAGTCAAGGATATGTAGGATATGACTTGCAAAATGCTCTTAGAGAAGAATTATTAAATAGGAATATAGACAAATCAGTAGCAACAATTGTTACTCAAGTTGAAGTCGATAAAAATGATGAAGCCTTTAGTAATCCAACTAAGCCAATTGGAAGTTTCATGACTAAAGATGAAGCGGAGGCTCTAATTGCAAAGGGTGAAAATGTAGTTGAAGATTCAGGAAGAGGCTATAGAAGGGTTGTTGCATCACCAAGACCAAAAAGTATTATAGAAATTGATACAATTAGAAGTTTAGTAGAGTCTGGACAAGTTGTTATAGCATGTGGTGGTGGTGGAATTCCAGTAATGAAAGAAGGAAACCATTTAAGAGGTGCTAGCGCAGTTATAGATAAAGATTTTGCTAGTGCTACATTAGCTAAAGAATTAGATGCTGATTTTCTAATTATATTAACAGCTGTAGAAAAAGCAGCTATAAATTATGGAAAAGAGAATGAAAAATGGCTTGATGATGTTACAGTTGAAGAAATGACTAATTATGTAGAAGAGGGACATTTTGCTCCTGGATCAATGAAACCTAAAGTAGAGGCAGGAATAGAATTTGCATCTTCTAAAGAAGGAAGATATGCACTTATTACTTTACTTGAAAAAGCTAAAGATGGAATTTTAGGTAAGACAGGAACAAGAATAAAATAAGCTCAAGGGGGAGAAGTAATGTCTGAAAAAATTCAATGGAAAGAAAATACCATGCCAAAGAATAAAAAAGATGGTGACTTAGACTTTTTAAATATAGATGAAATAAATAAAGCAAGAAACTTTCATAAAAGTTTCCCAGAATATAGTGTGACACCATTAGTTAATTTAGAAAATTTAAGTAAGAGATTAGGTTTAAAAGGAATATATTTAAAAGATGAATCTTATAGATTTGGATTAAATGCATTTAAAGTTTTAGGTGGTTCTTATTCAATGGGAAAATATTTAGCACAAAGATTGAATAAGGATATTGCTGAGTTACCATATGAAAAACTAACATCAGAAGAGGTTAAAAGTGAATTGGGAGAAATAACATTTGTAACTGCAACTGATGGAAATCACGGAAGAGGAGTTGCATGGACTGCTAATAGATTGAAACAGAAATCAGTAGTATATATGCCTAAAGGATCTTCACTAATAAGATTAGAAAATATAAGAAAAGAAGGAGCAGAAGCTTCAATTACTGATATGAATTATGATGATGCTGTAAGACTTGCAGCAAAATATG
Source organism: Clostridium sp. C8 (assembly GCF_001010885.1). Classification (NCBI taxonomy): domain Bacteria; kingdom Bacillati; phylum Bacillota; class Clostridia; order Eubacteriales; family Clostridiaceae; genus Clostridium; species Clostridium sp. C8. Next base: position 5,676 of record NZ_LBMX01000057.1, read on the forward strand.
CAGAAGAACATAACGGAGTGGTAGTTCAAGATACAGCTTGGGAAGGTTATGAAGAAATACCAGCATGGATAATGCAAGGCTATGGAACTATGGGACTTGAAGCATTAGAACAATTAAGAAATGATTATAATGTAGAAAAACCAACTCATATATTCCTACAAGCAGGAGTAGGCTCTCTTGCAGGAGGAATTCAAGGATTCTTTGCATCAGTATTTGGAGAAAATTGTCCAACAACTGTTGTAGTAGAAGCAAAAGAAGCATCATGTTATTATGAATCAGCAATAGCAAATGATGGAAATCCAAGAGCAGTTGGTGGGGATATGCCAACAATAATGGCTGGACTTGCATGTGGAGAAGTTAATATAACAGGGTTTGAAGTGTTAAAAAATCACTCAAAAGTTTTTGTTTCAGCTCCAAATTATGTTGCAGCAAATGGAATGAGGGTTCTTGGAAATCCTTTAAATGGCGATAATAAGGTTATATCTGGAGAATCAGGAGCTGTTACATTAGGATTAGTATATGAATTAATGACAAATCCAGAATATAAAGATTTAAAGGAATCTATTAGCTTAGATGAAAACTCAAGGGTATTATTATTTAGTACTGAAGGAGATACAGATCCAGATAAGTACAGAGAGATTGTTTGGGAAGGAAGCTACAATAGATAATTGACAGTGGAGAGCACTAATTGATAATTTAGAATAGACAATAGATAATCTAAGAAGTAATTCAGAGTAGCTGAATTACTTCTTTTTTTAAAAGTTTTTCGCTTTTCAAATTTTCAACTATTAATTCTTAATTTTTTTATAAATTTGGTTATAATGTTAAGTATAATAACAATTTAGGACAGAAAACATTAAGGTTATTTCTTAGGATTTTATATAAGGGAATAAATGACTAACTTAATAAAAATTAAATAAATTTAATTTTTAAGTTCATATTCAGTTCATATAAATAAAATATTATAAACATATCGTAGCAAAATTTATTGTAGGAGGAAAAGTATGTTATCGTTAAAAAATATAAAAAAGTCATATGTAACAGGCGAATTTAAGCAAGTAGCATTAAATGGTGTAAGTCTAAGTTTTAGACAAAATGAATTTGTTGCAATATTAGGTCCAAGTGGTTCAGGAAAAACTACTTGTCTAAATGTTATTGGTGGATTAGATAATTATGATAGCGGAGATTTAATTATTAATGGAAAATCCACTAGAGAATTTAAGGATTCCGATTGGGATGCATATCGTAATAATAGTATAGGTTTTGTATTTCAAAGCTATAACTTAATAAATCATTTAAGCATTTTAGATAATGTAGAGATGGGGATGACATTAAGTGGGGTTTCATCATCTGAAAAACATAAAAAAGCTATGGAAGTCTTAGAACGTGTTGGACTTAAAGAACATGTTCATAAAAGGCCTAATCAACTTTCCGGAGGCCAAATGCAAAGAGTTGCTATTGCAAGAGCTCTTGCTAATGATCCAGATATAATATTGGCAGATGAACCTACTGGTGCATTAGATACTAAGACTAGTATTCAAATAATGGATTTGATAAAAGATATTGCAAAAGATAAGCTTGTTATTATGGTAACTCATAATCCAGAACTTGCAAAAGAATATGCAGATAGAATAGTTGAGTTTCGAGATGGAAATGTAATTTCAGATACTAATTCATTAGAAGATGAAAAAGGCAATACTTCATATAGTCTTAGAAAGACAAGTATGAGTTTCCTTACAGCATTAAAGTTATCTGGAATGAATATTAGAACTAAAAAATGGAGAACTTTCTTAACAGCATTTGCATCAAGTATTGGGATTATAGGAATAGCTTTAATTCTCTCTCTTTCAAATGGATTTGATAAGCAAATAGATATGTTTGAAACAGATACATTGTCAGGTTTTCCAATAATGATTAATCAAACAGCAACAGAAATAGATGTAAATGATATGAAATCACAAAGAAATAAAATGCTTGGTTTAGATAAAGAGGAAGGAAAATACCCAGATTCAGAAGTTATTTATCCTTACAACGCAGAAGAAAATAGACGAACACATAAAAATAATTTAACTGAAGATTATGTAAAATATATAGAAGATATAGATAAAAGTTTATTATCAGGTCTAGGATATACACGTTTAGTTAACATGAATATTTTAAAAATGGTAGATGATACTGCAACAACAATAAATACTAAAGATTTAAATTTATCTTCTTATCCAATAAGTACAGATGGAAATAAAATAGGCTATTTAGAAAAGAATTATGATTTATTATATGGAAATTATCCAGAAACAATGAATGATTTAGTTTTAGTAGTTGATGAATATAATAAAATCGACACAAAGGTTTTAGAGGCATTAGGAATAAGTAGTAATTTAGAAGAGATTAATTTTAACAATATTGTAGGACATGAAATTAAAGCAGTTTTAAATGATGATTACTATAAGAAAGTTGGAAACTTTTTTACATTATCAGTAAATCCCTCAGATATGAGTGAACTTTATAATAATGAAAGGGCTATTCCACTAAAAATAGCAGGTATTATAAGACTTAAAGACGGCGTGGATATTTCATTATTATCTAATGGTATTTCATATTCAGATGATTTAAGCAAATATTTCATAGAAAAATCAAAAGATTCAGAAGTAGTTAAAGCACAGCAAGAGGCAGATTATAATGTATTTACAGGACAAAGTTTTGCAGAAGATAATGGCACATCTAATGCAAAAGAAAGCTTATTAGCAAGTCTAGGGGCAACAGAGGTTCCTTATATGATAACTTTATATCCAAAAGATTTTACAACAAAAGATGAAGTAATATCATATTTAGATTCTTGGAATGATGGAAAAGATAAGGAGGATATGATAATATATAATGATATGGCAAGTACCTTTGTAAGCTTATCAAGTGGGATTATGGATGCAATAACAATGGTTCTTATAGCATTTGCAGCAATATCATTAGTAGTATCATTAATAATGGTTTCAATAATAACTTATATTTCTGTGTTAGAAAGAACAAAAGAAATAGGAGTATTAAGGGCATTAGGAGCTAGAAAGAAGGATATAACAAGAGTATTTAATGCTGAAACATTTATAATTGGAAGTTTATCAGGTTTTCTTGGAATACTTATAGCTTGGCTTTTAACTTTCCCAACAAATCATATACTATATAAGGTAACTGATTTAGAAAACGTTGCTGTTTTAAATCCAATTCATGCAATATTATTAGTAATAATAAGTGTAACATTAACCATACTTGGAGGATTTATACCAGCTAAAATGGCATCAAAGAAAGATCCAGTTGAAGCTTTAAGAACAGAATAAAATATTGATAATATTAGGCAAATATCTTTTTTAGGTATTTGCCTATATTTTTAACTATATTATAATAAATAATAAGATATAAAACTTACTTTTAATTATAAGAAACTATAAATGTTAAGGAGAACACAATGATTAATATACTAATTGTTGAAGATGATAAAAGCTTAAGAAGATTAATGGAAGTGATTTTAAAACAAAAAGGATATTATGTTTATTTAGCACAAAATGGGGAAGAAGCTATAGAAATCTTTGAAGATAAAATTATTAATTTGGTAATCTGCGATATAATGATGCCTAAGGTTAATGGATATGAATTAGTAAAGGTTTTACGTAGTTCTTATTATGATTTACCAATTTTAATGGTTACGGCTAAAGAAAATATAGAAGATAAAAGAAAAGCCTTTTCAATTGGTGCAGATGATTATATGGTAAAGCCAATAGATTTAGATGAGATGCTTCTTAGAATTAATGCACTTTTAAGACGGTCAAAAATAGTTAATGAAAACAAATTAAGTATTGGAGATGTAGTTATAAATTATGATACTTTAACAATAATAAAGAAAGACAAAATAGTGGAATTACCTAAAAAGGAATTTTATTTATTATTTAAACTTTTAAGTTATCCAAAACAAATATTTACTAGAGGACAGCTTATGGAAGAAATATGGGGGATGGATATTGAAAGTGATGAGAGGACAGTAGATGTTCATATAAAAAGAATTAGAGAAAAATTAAATGATTTTAATGAATTTAAAATAATAACAGTTAGAGGATTGGGATATAAGGCGGAAAAAAATGTATGAAGAAAGTATATAACTATTTTAGAAATACCCTTCAAGGCAAAATAATAATCTATTTTTTTACTACAATATTTATAAGTAATGCAATTACATTTTTTATAGTTTCTCCGATAATAAATAAGAAAATATCTATAATTAAAGAAAATTCAAGTGTAGAATTTAATGATTTTCATACATTAAGATTTCTAACCTTATTAATAAGTTTTATAATCTGCGTGACATCCTTGTGTTTTATATCCACATTAGTGGTAAAAAAGATAAAGGTATTAACAAAAGCAACCAATGAAGTTGCTCAAGGAAATTTTGACATTAATCTAGAAACAAAGGAAAAAGATGAGATAGCCCAGTTAATTTTTTATTTTAATGAAATGACAAATAAACTAAGGAATACTGCTTATATACAAAAAGATTTTGTAAATAATATTTCTCATGAACTAAAAACCCCAATTTCATCTATACAAGGTTTTGCAAAAATACTTAAAGATGATAATTTAACTAAAGAAGAAAGATTAGAGTATTTAGATATTATAATAGAGGAGTCTAAAAGATTAGAAAAATTATCAATTAACACATTACGTTTATCTAAGCTTGAAAATCAAGATATTATAGATAATGAAAATAAGTTTTCTTTAGATGAAAATATAAGAAAAGCTATCCTTATATTGCAAGGAAAGTGGATAGGAAAAAATATAAATTTCAATTTAGATCTTCCTAAAACATATTATTATGGAAATGAAGAATTATTTTTGCAAGTTTGGACTAATATAATAGAAAATGCGATTAAATTTTCAAATAATAATGGAAACATAAGTATTTGGATAGAAAAAAGCTTAGATTTTATCAAGGTTAATATAAAAGATGAAGGAATAGGAATGGAGAAAGAGGTTGTAAATTTTATATTTGATAAATTTTATCAGCAGGACAATTCAAGAAGTGAACTTGGCTATGGGCTAGGGCTTGCAATTGCAAAAAGAATTGTACAACTTTCCAAAGGGACTATTTCAGCAGAAAGTGAACTAAATAAGGGAAGTACTTTTATTATAAGTTTAAGTAGGTAATAAAACAATATGTTATAAAGCATATATTTAAAAGTAGTTATTTATTTAATTTTATAATATAATTATTTTAAAATAATAAGACAAGAGGGATAGATATGAAATCTTTGCTAGTAAAAGATAGAGATGAGCTAACTAAGGCAGAAAATAAAATTTGTGATTATATAGAAGAATATATGAATAGCAGTATATATATGACAGTAACTGAAATAGCTAACAACTGTGGAGTCGGTGAGGCTACAGTTACAAGATTTTGTAGAAAGCTTGGATTTAGAAGTTTTTTAGAGTTTAAAATGACAATGGCACAAGAATTTAAGAATAATGGGTATGATAATGCTGATACTAGTGCTGAGATAAATAAAAATGAAGTATTATCAGAAAATGATTCTCTAGGAGAGTTTGTTAAGAAGTTTTATGATATGAATGTTAATTCTTTGGAAGATACTTTAAAGAAAATAGATTATAAAATAATTGAAGAAATATCAAATATATTAGTTAAAGCGAAAAGAATAGCTTTTGCTGGGATTGGACACTCTGGAATAATTGCAGAAGATGCATATTATAAATTTATGAAAATAGGGTTAGTTTGTAACTTTTATAGAGATAGTCATACACTATTAATGATGGCATCATTAATGAAAGCTGGAGATGTGCTATTTATTATTTCAAATAGTGGGAATACAGACGAAGTTAATATGGCAGCAGAAGTTGCTAGAGAAAATAATGTAAAAGTAATTTCTATAACAGAAAATCTATTATCAAGGTTATCAAGGGTTAGTGATTATGTATTAAATTATACATATCAAGAAATGAAACTTGATATGGAATCTGTAGGAATAAGGATATCTCAAAGCTTTTTAGTAGATTTAATATGTACTAATGTGATAAGAAACAATAAGGAAGTAGCTTTAGACTCTAAAATTAAAACAGAAAAAGCAATTAAGAAATTAAGTAAATAAAAGTTTAAATAAGGGGCTGTCGCACTAATAA